>QILJ01000298.1 GCA_003233295.1 Ignavibacteria bacterium
TCTGCAACTTCGCCAAGGTTTTCGTTTTCAACTGCCTGCATAGATGCAACTGGGTCAACTGCCGCTACAATTGTTTCTCCATTATCATTTATGTAAACAATTACATTGCAAGGCAGCATCAATCCGATTTGTTCTTCTGCCTGCAGAGATTTATAAGCAAACGGCGGATTGCAGGCACCGAGGATCTTGTATGGTTTAACATCAATATCCAGTTTTTTCTTCAATGTCGCTTTAACGTCAATTTCAGTTAGAATTCCGAAACCTTCTTCTTTTAATTCCCCTGTTACTTTCTCAATTGCTGCCTCGTAGCTAAGGTCAACTACCTTAGAAAAGCCATAATTTGATTCTTTCATTTTATTATCCCTTGTTTAGTTTTTGTTTTTAATTAATGTATCCTATTTAATAACTGTTACCCTTGAAGCCGAAAAATTATTGTCGTGCATATGCCCTAACAACTCAACTATTTCGGCATTTAATATTTCGTCGGATACAGGTTCATGAAAAGATACTCGAACTTCAACATTGTTTTTATCTCTTGCATAAAAAGAGAGAATACCACCCTCTCCATCTTTTTCGATCTTTTTATTTTTTACTATTTCCACATTAATTCTCTGATTGATCTCACTACCGCTGCTGAACTTACTGAATAAACCTAATTCAGTAGAAGGAGCAAAATACGAGAAATATATGATAAGTATAACCACTAAAACCATTGCCGGTAAAAACAATTTTGATAACTTCATTAGAACCTCCGAAATATATTTTATAAAAAGAACTTAGATCGCTTCTTCGCCGCGTTCGTTTGTTCTTATCCTTATTGTGTTAAAAACTTCTAGTACAAATATTTTTCCATCTCCGGGATTACCTGTGTGAGCCGTTTCTTGGATCACACTCACTACTCTATCCACAATATTATTATGAACCACAAGTTCAATTTTTACTCTCTTAACATAATTATGCAAACCATCTTGAAAAGAATCATCCGCATCTTTTGCTTTTGTTCTGCCGAATCCTTTGATCTCCGAAATAGTTAATCCGGGAAGTCCTTCAATTTTATGTAATTCGGAAATAACGTCATCCAACTTGAATGGTCTTATAATTGCTTTTATTTCTTTCATCTAATTTACCTTCAACTATTATTAAAAAATTAACCGGTCCGGAAACCGGTTTTAAAATTATAATTACATTTCACTTTCAGTAACTTTAAGTGCAAACCATTTATAAAGAGCCGGTAAAACAAGAAGCGTTAATATTGTTGAAGTGAACAATCCGCCGACAACTACTGTTGCCAATGGTCTCTGCACCTCACTGCCTATTCCGGTTGAAAATAAAAGCGGAATCATTCCAAGCGCTGCAGCAAAAGCAGTCATAAGAACAGGTCTTAATCTCATACTAGCTCCTTGTATCGATGCTTCATCAACTGAATAACCTTCTTTAATAAGCTGATTAAAATATGTTACCAAAACAATTCCATTTAACAGTGCTATACCGAACAAGGCAATGAATCCAACAGAAGCAGGAACAGAAAGGTTTAATCCTGCAAGCCAAAGCGCAACAATACCGCCGATTAACGCCATAGGAACATTTAGAAAAATGAGTAATGCATTCTTAAACGAATTAAAATTTGAAAATAAAAGTATAAATATTATAAATAGAGTAATCGGCATCACAACCGCAAGCCGATTATTTGCCGCTTGCTGAAGTTTGAATTGACCGCCCCATTCAACATAATAGCCAGGTGGTAAATTCACTTTTGTTTTAATTGCTTCCATACCTTTTTCTACAAATGTTCCAACATCTGTTCCAGCGACATTACTTTGGATTGTAATAAACCTCTGACTATATTCTCTTGTAATTTGACGAGGACCTACAATTTCTTGAATAGAAGCTAATTGTGAAAGAGGTACAAGTATACCGTTTGGCGCTTTTACAAGAATATTTTTAATTTGTTCAGGTGTACTGCGGAATTCTTCCGAAAATCTCATAAAAATATCAAATCTTTTTACACCTTCAAAAAATTGCCCGGCAGTACTTCCGCCAATCGCAGTTTTGATTACATCTTGAACATCTTTAATGTTAATCCCGTACCTCGCAATTTTGTGCCGATTAACTTTTATCAAAAGTTGAGGAGCACCGCCTATCTGATTTACTTGAACATCTGTAGCACCACGTATTTGTTCAATTACACGCATAATTTCATCCGATTTTTTCTTTAAGACATCAAGATCATCACCGAATAATTTTATCGCAATTTGTGCTCTCACACCGGAAAGCAATTCATCTACTCGCAGCTGAATAGGCTGTGTGATATTTACAGCTATGCCCGGAACATCGCTCAATTTTTCCCTTATCACATCTTCGAGACCGACTTGTGTTTTAGCGCTTGTCCATTCGTCTCTGGGTATAAGCTGAACGATCGATTCTACTACATTAATCGGCTCAGCATCCGACCCGACTTCGCCTCGTCCTATTCTTGAAACAACTTCTCTAATGTCAGGTATTTTCATTAATCTTCTTTCTACAATTTCAGTTAAACGTGTGCCTTCGTCAAGTGAAATTGACGGTGCCAAAGTTAAACGTACAACAATAGTTCCTTCCATAAGTCGTGGTGTGAATTCAGAACCAAGACGGGGATAAATTAGTCCGCCGAGAATTAATAGTACAGTTGCCAGAATAACTGCTGCATAACGCTTTTTCACAAAATAAGTAACTACCGGCTGGTAAATTTTTAGCATCATCCGTACAATCCAAATTTGATGTTCGCCACCTTGCTGTTTAGATTTTTTTGGTCGCCGCATTAAGAAAAATGAAAGTACCGGAGCAAGAAATATAGCAAATAATAAAGAGCCTGCCATTGCAAGTGAAATTGTATAGGCAAGGGGACGGAAAGTTTTTCCGGCAACTCCTTCAAGTGTAAAAAGAGGAACAAATACAACTATAATTATCAATACTGCAAATATAATCGGGCGTAAAACTTCGACAGTGGCACGTAATACTATGTGAATCCTGGATTCGCTCGGGTCTGATGACCGCAGCATTCTATCAACATTCTCAACAATTACCACACTTCCGTCAACCATCATCCCTATTGCAATTGCTAGCCCGCCAAATGACATTAAGTTGGCAGAAATGCCAAGAAATTTCATCCCAATTATTGCAAAAAAAACTGAGAATGGAATTGAAATTGCTACTACTAAACTAGGTCTGAAAGCTCCGAGAAATATGATCAGAATCAAAACTACTAATATTATTGCTTCTTCCAACGCATTTGTTACCGTTTTAACAGCAGCTTCAACAAGCGTCTTCTGTTCATAATAGGCATGAATTGTTACACCTTCAGGCAGCATTTCGTTAATTTGTTCTAATTTATTTTCAATATCCTTAATTACCTGAGATGAGTTTGCTCCGAAAAGCTTTACAATTTGACCAACTACTACTTCACCCGTTCCGTTCCGTGTTGCAGTACCATAACGAACAGCGCCGCCGACTTTTATTTCAGCAACTTGATTTAAATATATCGGTATTCCATCCACAGATTTAACTACAATGTTTTTTATATCGTCAATTTTACTTGTCAATCCAACAGACCTTATAGTAAATTGTTCACCATTTTTTATAATATATTGTGCACCAACGTTTAAGTTGTTCGAACGGATTCTATCCAGTATTTCGTTTATGCTTAAATTGTACCGTATAAGAGCGTTGGGGTCAAGTACTGTTTGGTACTGCTTTACCCAACCTCCAATTCCAAGTACTTCCGTAACGCCGGGAACTGTTTGCAAAGGATAACGAATTAACCAATCTTGAATTGAACGTAATTCAGTAAGAGAATATTTCCCGGTCGAATCATCAAGATAGTAATACATTATCAAACCCATTCCAGATGTTATTGGTCCCATCTGTGGTGTACCAAAACCCTCTGGAATTTGTTCGGCTGCTTCTTTTAATCTTTCACCAACAATTTGGCGGGCAAAATAAATATCAGTATTGTCCTCAAAATACAAATTTACGATGGACAAACCAAAATTAGATATAGACCTAACCAATTTTAGCTTTGGTAATCCACTCATTGCTGCTTCTACAGGAAATGTAACATACTTTTCAATTTCTTCAGGCGAATAGCCTTCGGAGACAGTAAATACTTGCACTACTGTTGGCGAAACATCAGGAAATGCATCGATAGGTAATTTGTTATAACTCAAATAACCCGCTCCAAGAACCAAAATTCCAAGCACTGCCATTAGAAACCGATTTTTTAACACAAATTGAATAATTTTTTTCATTTTTAAAATTCCTTTTTCGTTTTATTAGTCATCTTCAGCGAACTTGCTTTTTTCAATCTCGGATTTTATTATGAAGCCATTTTTTGCAACATATACTTGCCCGTCTTTAAGCCCGGAAAGTATTTGCACATAGTTATCATTTGAAATACCGATTTTTACAGGTTGCGCTTTAAATCCATTATCTGTTTCAACAAAAACTACTGTTTGATCATTTAACGTTTCAATGGCAGTTTTTGGAACGATAACCGAAACACGAATTTCATTTATTCTAACACGCCCGGTAATAAATAAACCTGGTTTCCAAAAACCTTTTACATTACCAAGGTTTACTCGTGCAATCGAAGTTCTTGTTACTTCATTAACAGTTGGACTAACATAAAATATTTTTCCTTTAAACTCATAATTGCTGCCGGGTGAAGTTATTAAAACACGTTCGCCCACATTAATCTTCAATAAATCTTTTTGATATACACTTAATTCAGCCCAAACAGAACTAAGATCAGCAATTTTAACTACGTGAATTCTATCGCCAATTAGTTCTCCCGGTGTCATATGAAGTTCTAGAATCGTTCCACTTATTGACGACCTTACTTCGTACTCGACAAGACTTTCATTACTTTCTATGGTTGCAATAACTTCTCCTTCTTTTACTTTGTCGCCTATCTTTTTATAAACTGCTTTTACAATACCGTCAAATCTGGGAACTATATGCGAAACTTTATAAGGGTTAGGTACAATTTCTCCCGTAAGATCCTTATGAACCGTTAATTTCCCCGGACCGGCTGTCTTCACTTCAATATCGAATTCCTTCATGACTTTGTCTGAAATTTTTATGAATTCGGAGCGTTGTTCATCTTGGTTATTGAGTTTTTCATCTTGTTTGCTTTTAACGTTGACTTTATTTACCGATGGTGAACCGCTGAATAATGACATTCCAGCATATACAATAATTGCTCCAATGAGTATTCCCACTATCAGATAAATATATTTGCTTTTGTTTTCCATATTAATTATCCTTTATTTTATTTCCTTACCAATTAATCCTTCTAATTCAGTTTTTACTGATTGTATTTCACCGATAACAATTAAATACTGATTTTGTAATTCAAACAGTGTCCGCTGTGTATCAAGTACATCGAGGATCGCAAATCTTCCTACGAGGTTACCTTCCTTGATTATTTTGAATGCTTTTTCCGTTTCGGGAATTGATTCTGTTTTCAACTGATTAGCAGTCTTCAATAAAGTATTCAATCTATTATATAGCAGATTCAACCGGAGTGTTAATCTATTCCGTGTAGATTCGAATTCTACCTTTTTCTGATCGTATCTTATTTCCGCTTCTTGTATTGAACCTTGATTTCTATTGAATAGGGGCAGAGGAATTGATGCACCAAGTACAAATGTATTTACGTTTACTTCATTTAATCTTCTATATCCTGCGCTCAAAGTCAAATCCGGTGTTGCTCTCGATTCTTCATAATTAAGCACTGCTTTTTGCTTAGCATATTCACTCTCATATCTCTTCAGATTTGGATTTGATTCCAGTTGAACCAAAAGAGTATCATAAGGCGGTAATTCGAAGTAGTATTCAAATGAACCCTTTAATTCAGAGAAAGAAAATGACGGATCATAAATCAGTGTTTTCAGTTCCATGATCGCCGCTTCATATTCATACTGCAATTTGGTTAACGCTATCTGCAGTGAATTTATTATTATTTTTGTACGCGATACTTCTGCCAAGGAAATCTTCCCGGCTTTGACTCGCATGTTAATATTATCCAGCAAATCTTCCGATAGTTTTATTAGTTCTTTATTCTTTTTAATTAATTGCTGTACTACCAACGCTTGGTTAAATGCTTTCCGAACATTTGTTATTATTGTAAGCCTGTTCGCTTCATAATCCCATTCGGCTAATGATACATTCATTTCAGCAACCTTTTCCAGTTTACTGATCTTACCTGCCAGCATAATTGATTGACTGATCTGCGCTGTAATTTCGCTGCCGTTGAATCCAACGAAATCACCTTTTCCAAAAAGGTTCTCGGCATCAACCGATAATTCCGGGTTGGGCATTAAACCGCTTTGAATTTTCACTGCCTCAAGCGCACTTATTTCCTTTATCAGTACTTTTAAAGTCGGATTGTTCTCAAGCGCTTTACTTACTGCCGTTTCTATTGTTAATGAATTCCTGCTGTCGGTTTGACCTGTTAGTATTGTGGATATGGTCAAGAATACTACAGCAGAAATAATACACATTTTTCTGTGCATAAAATCTCCTTTGTTAAATCTTGAATAATAATTATGTATTAAGAGAATTTGATATTGGGGATTTGTATCAAATCAGAAGTGAAACAGTAGTATAATTTTTAAGTATGTGATTTTCTTTAAATAAATCTTTATCTACAAATTTGTAAATTTTAAATTCGTTTTCGGATGGTGTAATGGTTTGCCATTTATTAGCTAGATCTATATTAAGATCAACTTTATCTTTGGGAATAAATACATCTTCATCGATGCAGTTTTCATCAAGCCGAGTATCTTGGCAATTATCGACATCATAAATACTTTGCCCTGCCGCAATTGATATTGCAAAGGAAAAGGAATTTGAACAGGCAGCAGACTCATCTATATTCTCAATAGTAACATGACCATCCACTCCGTTGCACAGAACATAATCTTGAAAAATGTTATGCAAGAAGGTTAGATGACTGATCATGATCACGATCAAACTAATGCTGATTATTTTATTTAAGATTTTTAGTTTCATTATTCTTCAATATGCTCTTTAACTTGCTCAATTAATTTATCTATATGTTCATCTTCAACAGAATAGTAAACCAATTTACCCGCTTTTCTGTATTTTACTAACCTTGCATTTCTCAAGAGTCTTAACTGATGCGAAACAGCTGATACAGTCGAATCAATTGTTGCCGCTAAATCACAGACGCAAAGTTCACTATTTTCTAATGCCAGTATTATCTTTAATCTAGTTGGTTCACCTAAGAGTTTAAAAATATCTGCCATTCCTAGAACTTGATCAATATTCTCGATTTTTTCTCTAGCTGCTTCAACTTTCTTTTCATCAACTATTTCAACATCACAAACAGGTATTACTTTTCCTTTTTCCATGAGGCAAATATAAGAACATTTGAACACTTGCGCAAATGTTCTCTCAAACAAATTGAATTTAAAATGAAACTCATCATTAATTAATCATAATCACTAACATTATTCAAAAATTTCCATTAACTTTAAAAACCAATTGACTCCGTACCATACTACGGGACTTATATTTGTATTAAGAAATAATAGGTTTATAAAATGATAGATTACAAAGTCGGTGAAGTAGCCAAGAAAGTGGGCATAAACGTTGAGACATTACGATACTATGAAAAAATCAAACTGATGCCTAAACCAAAACGAAAAGAATCGGGTTATCGTTATTATGATGATTTGGATCTAAAGCGGTTACACTTCATCAAACGGGCAAAGGAACTTGGCTTTAGTTTAAAAGAGATCAAAGAATTATTGGGACTGAAAATTGAATCAACTGCAACTTGCGGTGATGTAAAACATTTATCCGAGCATAAGTTGGAAGATATCAGAAAAAAAATAAATGACCTAAAAAATATTGAAAGTGTACTTATTAAGCTTATCAATCAATGTTTGTGCGAGGCGGTTTCAACCGATGAGTGTCCGATCCTGGAAGTAATTGATTCTGATATAATTGAATAATGAAATTAATTTAAGGAATTAAAAATTATGAATACTTATGACATTATTGTAATAGGAACAGGTGCTGCGGCTTCGGGGGTTATATATAAATGTAAATCTGCCGGAATGTCTGTCGCTGTTGTTGACGAGCTACCATACGGAGGTACTTGCGCTAACAGGGGCTGCGATCCTAAAAAAGTCCTCGTCGGCGCGGTAGAAGTTGTTGATTGGGCGCAGCGTATGAACGAAAGAGGAATTGATTTTCAAAATCTGAAAATTAATTGGAAGGATCTGATGGTATTTAAACGATCATTTACTGACCCGGTTCCTGAAAACAGAGAAAAACATTTACATAAAGCGGGTATTGATACTTTCCATGGTTCAGCGAAATTTACAAGCGCACAGAGCATTAAAGTAGGTAATATAGAATTAACGGCAAAATTTATTCATATAGCCACGGGCGCAAAACCCGCACCCTTAAACATTCCCGGCGAAGGGTATCTAGCATACAGTGATCAATTTCTTGAACTTGATGATTTGCCGGAGAATATTGTTTTTATAGGCGGCGGTTATATATCAATGGAATTTGCACATATTACTGCTCGCGCAGGATCGAACGTGGAAATCATTCACCGTGGTCTGCGTGTTCTGGAAAGATTTGATCCTGACCTTGTAAATCAATTAACCAAAGCTACGCTTGAAGCCGGTATTAAACTTAAACTAAACACAGCTGTCGAAGCTATTTCAAAAAATGGTAGTCAACTGGTTGTTTCAACTTCATCCGGTGATAAAGAAAATGTTATTACGGATATGGTTGTTCACGGAGCCGGTCGCACTCCGGCTATAGAAAGCATGAACCCGGAAGTTGCGAATATAGAACGGAGCCGAAAAGGTATCAAGGTAAATGAATACCTACAAAGCGTTTCTAATCCGCATATTTATGTAGCAGGAGACGTTGCAGATACTGAAGGTTTACCTTTAACCCCGGTTGCAGGCAGTCAAAGTCTAATTGCAGCTTCCAATATTATAAAAGGAAATTCCAAAACAGCGAACTACAACGGTACACCAAGTGTTGCATTCACGATTCCTCAGATTGCATCTGTTGGTTTAACTGAAGAGAATGCTGAAAAGCAAGGGCTGAGATTTAAGGTTAAAAAGAAAGAAACTAATTTGTGGTATTCCTCAAAACGGATCAATGAAAAATACAGCGGTTATAAAACTTTAGTTGAAGAAGATACCGGTAAAATTATAGGAGCACATTTACTCGGCTCACACGCCGGAGAGGTAATAAATATATTCGCCATGGCAATTAGGTTTAATATACCGGCGTCTGAAATCCGTAGAATGATTTATGCTTATCCTACTAACACTTCTGACGTGATTTATATGGTATAAATCAGATTTATATATTTCCATAATAAAAAATTTATTGTTTGTCTTGAATTTTATAATATGATAATATTTAATCCAACAAAATGTTATACTAATACCTGCTATTTCTAATTTAATTAGAGGTTAATTTTTATGAAATCATCAAACCTGTTTGTTAAAGCTTTAGAAAACGAAGGTGTAAAATATATTTTTGGAATACCGGGTGAAGAGAATCTTGATTTTCTTGATTCTTTGAAAGATTCAAATATAAAATTGATACTTACGCGTCATGAACAAGGCGCAGGATTTATGGCTGCAACCTACGGAAGATTGACAGGCGAACCCGGAGTATGTCTCTCCACATTAGGTCCGGGTGCAACTAATCTGGTTACACCAGCTGCTTACGCACAATTGGGAGCTATGCCGATGGTTATGATAACCGGTCAGAAGCCTATTAAAAAAAGTAAGCAGGGTAAATTCCAAATTGTTGACATTGTTGATATGATGCGTCCTTTGACTAAATTCACTCATCAAATTGTTAACGGTAACAATATACCTTCGGTTATACGTGAAGCATTTAGAATTGCAGAAATTGCAGAAGAAGAAAGACCGGGAGCCGTGCATATTGAATTGCCCGAAGATATTGCAGCCGAGCAAGCAGATTATAAATTATTAAAGGTTAACTCTATTAGTAGACCAATAGCCGATACTAAAGTTATTGTAAAGGCTTCGGAAATGATCAAGAAATCAAAAATGCCTTTATTGTTAATTGGCGCCGGTGCCAACAGAAAGAAAACAAGCAAAGCATTGACAGAGCTTATTAATAAAACAGAAATTCCTTTCTTTAATACTCAAATGGGTAAAGGTGTTGTTGACGAAAAACACCCGTTATTTCTCGGAACAGCCGCTCTTTCTTCAAAAGATTTTGTTCATTGCGCTATTGAACATGCAGACCTGATTATTAACGTTGGTCACGACACTATTGAAACACGACACTATTGAAAAACCGCCTTTTTTTATGGAAGAAAACGGAACAAAAGTAATTCACATAAACTTCTTCTCAGCAGTTATTGATAAAGTTTATTTCCCACAGTTGGAAGTTGTCGGTGATATTTCTTCATCCATTGAGCGGTTATCATCCCAATTGAATCACGAATCGCATTGGGATTTTTCTTATTACAATAAAATCAAGCAGGAAGTGGATACACATCTTTCAAAGTATTTCGAGGACAATCGCTTTCCGGTATTGCCGCAAAGAATAGTAAAAGTTATTCGCGACGTTATGCCTGCAGACGGAATTGTTACTCTTGATAACGGTATATATAAAATTTGGTTTGCGAGGAATTATAAATGTTATAAACCCAATACACTTTTACTTGATAATGCACTTGCAACTATGGGAGCGGGATTACCGTCTGCCATTGCTGCAAAAATAATTTATCCACACAGAAAAGTAATTTCCGTAAATGGCGACGGAGGGTTTATGATGAATTCGCAAGAGTTAGAAACAGCTGTCAGGTTAAACATTGACTTAACCGTTATAATTTTAAATGATAGTGCATACGGTATGATTAAATGGAAACAGCAGAGTCTTGGTTTTGAATCCTTCGGGCTTGATTATACTAACCCTGATTTTGTAAAATATGCGGAAAGTTTTGGCGCCTGTGGTCATCGAATTACTAAAACTGAAGATTTACCAATTCTCTTAGATGAATGTTTCAATAGCGGAGGAGTTCATTTAATTGATATACCGGTTGACTACTCTTTGAACAATACTATACTAAATAAAAAAATTCAACAAAAGCTTGCTAACTTTAATTAAAGGGAATTATACTATGAAAATTTACGCCCCCTACAATAATGAATTGATTGACGATATTCCGGTTTTGAATTCAAATGAAATTTTATCATCAATAGAAAAAGCGAAAACACTGTTTGATGATAGAAAAAGATGGATTCCGAAATACGAAAGAATTACTATTCTTGAAAATACAGCAAAAATAATGGAGGAAAGGAAAGAAGAACTCACCCTTACTGCAGCTCAGGAAGGAGGAAAGCCTTATGTTGATTCAAAAGTAGAAATTGATAGAGCGATTAACGGTGTGAAGTTAGCCATAGAGTATATAGGACAAATGGGTGGAACGGAAATACCCATGGGACATACAAAATCTTCTGCAAATAGACTGGCATTTACTATGCGTGAACCAATCGGAGTAGTCTCATCAATAAGTGCTTTTAATCATCCGCTGAATTTAATTGTTCATCAAACAATTCCTGCAATTGCCGTAGGTTGTCCGGTACTTATAAAACCTGCATTAACTACACCTCTTTCTTGTTTGAAATTTGTTGACATTTTGTATGAAGCCGGGCTTCCCAAAGATTGGTGCCAAGCAATAGTTGCAGAAAATGAAGATGCGGAATTGTTAGCAACTGATACGAGGATAAATTTTTTATCCTTCATAGGCTCTGCAAAAATTACTTAAGATCAAGGCTTTCACCGGGAACCCGATGTGCCCTTGAACATGGGGGAGTAGCCCCGGTCATTGTGGTAAAAGATGCAAAAATTGATGAAATGTTACCATTGCTAATAAAAGGTGGTTTTTATCATGCAGGGCAAGTTTGTGTTTCCGTTCAAAGAGTGTTTGTGCACAATTCTTTGGTAGCAGATGTAGCTGAAAGACTTTCAGAGTTGGCACAAAAACTAAAAGTCGGCGATCCTTTGAATCAAAATACCGAAGTTGGTCCCTTAATTCGGACTGCTGAAGTTGATAGGATTGAAAGTTGGGTGAATGAAGCAAAAGAAATGGGAGGACAAATTGCGGAGAAAGAATATCAAATAGTTGTTTTGCACCAACTGTTATTCTTGATCCTCCGCTCGATATTAAAATATCTTCCCAGGAAGTATTTGGTCCTGTTATTTGCATTTACTCATATTCCGATAGACAAGAAGCAATAACTATTGCAAACTCACTTCCTTATGCTTTTCAGGCATCCGTATTTACATCCGATATTGATATTGCTTTGGATACCATTAATCAATTAAATGCTACAGCCGTAATGGTAAATGATCACACTGCATTTCGTGTGGATTGGATGCCGTTCGGCGGCAGAGATTCATCCGGATTAGGAATGGGCGGGATACCTTATTCAATGCACGAGATGACCCGCGATAAAATGATTGTGATTAAAAGTCATATTATTTAATAAAATAAGGTTATTGAATGAATGTAAGATAATTCATTATCCTTTTAACATTTGTATAATATCTTTAATCGTTATACTAATTCCGTTACATTTGTTTTCAATGTGCTTTATCTTAGCGAGTAAGTATTTATGAATGTTTTAATATATCTATCTAGACTTTCCTTAAATAGAATTATTTTGTGGTGTTATTTAATATGGTATTTAGTAATTTCTATTATTTACTTTGATACTAATTTGAATTTATGGAGTACTTCATTCGGTGTTGGTATAATTGTTTATGCAGCGTTAACATTAAGTACTGGTGATTTTACTTGGAAAAGGATTCATACACATTATTGGGAAGCTATTAGACTATTCATTATTCCTTTTTGTGTGTCAAGTTTTTCAAGTCTTGTAAAAGGATATGGATTTGTTTTGATATTCTCTCCAATTTTTGAAGAAGATCTCATTGCTATTAGTGCCATTTCATTATTTATAGGAATGATTTTAACTATTAAAAAAATCTCGAAATGAACTACCCCGCCGCAAGCGGATGGAGTATCGAGAACAAAATATTAGAATAGTGTAAGCTGTATTGATTTGTATAGAACCTTGTACTCATTTGCTTTCCCTTGTGCCTTTACATATTCTGTAATTGTTTATTCATCTCCAAATTTACTTACTGTATTTACAAAATATCCATCACTCCAAAACTCTCCTCCCCACAATATCTTCTTAACTTCTGGATGTTTTCTAAATATTTCCCTCGCTGTTAGACTTTTCAATATCGTTACTATTTGTGTCAGACTATACGTCGGAATTGACTGTATTAGAAAATGAACATGATTCTTATCTGTTCCTATTTCCAGAAAATTTATTTGATAACGTTTTGATATTTCTAAACATATTTCTTTCAATGATGCATCTACCGCTTCACTGAATACTACTCGTCTATATTTCGCCGGTAACACATAATGATGGAGCAAGACCGATACATTATGCGATTTATTATATGTTGGTGCTTTTTAACATACATAAATATAACTAATTTGACACAAGCGGCGGGGAATTTACCCTAAGTAATTAAAAATTTTATCTCTATTTCTTTAACCCAAATTTTGCAATAGAAAAACGTTAATGCAAAATCGACAAATCCCGACTAATCGGGATAAGTCGGGTTTACCCACCATTTTTTTGTGGGGCAAGTATTGTTATTATTAGCTCACAACAGTCTTGAACATCATCATGTTATTTCTATTGCTCAATCTCAGTTTAACTTCATAATACTTCTATTTTTCATTATCTTTACAAATATTTATAAATTGGATATATGGTAAAATTATCTTCTCTAAATAGATATTTTAAGCGTTACAAAGGTAAATTGGCTTTGGGAATTGTTTTTATTCTCATTTCCGATATCACGCAGGTTTACATTCCCATTTTATTAAAAGACAGTATTGATGCAATTCAAAACCACTTAAACTATGACCTTATAGTTAAGTATGCAATAATGATTGTCGGCGCAGCTATTATCAGTGGTATTTTCAGATTTTTGATAAGAGAAACAATAATAGTTGTCTCACGAAAAATTGAGTACGATCTGCGTCAAGATTTTTGGGAACACTTACTGAAATTATCCTATCGGTTCTATCAGAATAATTCGACCGGTAATATTATGGCTCATGCTACAAACGATATCGCTGCAGTCCGCATGTATATTGGACCAGCGGTAATGTACTCAATTGATACAATGATAAAATTTATTATTGTCATTTCAATTATGATAACACTTAGTCCGGAATTAACTCTTTACACACTTCTGCCTCTTCCTATTTTATCATTTTTAGTTTATAAACTGAGTAAAAAGATCCATAAAAAATTCACTTTGATTCAAGAGAAATTTTCCGATCTAACAGCTAAAGCACAGGAAAACTTTTCAGGCATTCGTGTCATTAAGTCTTATGTGCGGGAGAAATACGAGATAGATGAGTTTGCAAAGCTGAGTGATGAATATTTGAAAAGAAATATGGACAAGATCAAAATCCAAGCCTTTTTTATGCCGCTGCTCTTCCTTATAACAGGGCTATCAATTATTCTTGTAATTCTGGTCGGCGGTAATATGGTAATAAACCATCAACTCACTCTCGGCGATATCATTGCTTTTATTGCTTTTCTCGGATTACTCATCTGGCCTACAATTGCTTTCGGGTGGGTTGCTAACATTATTCAGCAGGCTGGCGCAAGTCTTAAAAGGCTTCAAAAAATTTATGATGAAGAAATTGAAATCAAAGATTCTCCGGAGACGGATGCTTCAATTCAATCAATAAACGGAACTATCAGATTTGAGAATGTTTCTTTCCAGTATAACAAAGATCAAGAACCGGTTATTAAAAACATTAATATTGAAGTACCGCAAGGCACAACCCTTGCTATTGTTGGGCATACTGGAGTTGGCAAAAGCAGTTTTGTTAATTTGATGCCGCGACTTTACGATACGACCTCAGGCAGAATTCTAATAGATGATAAGGATATAAAGACGATCCCCCTTTCTGTACTTCGCAGAAATATCGGGATAGTTCCGCAGGAGACTTTTCTATTTTCCGATACATTAAAAAATAATATCCTTTACGGTGTTGAAAACGGGAACGATGAACTATTATATAATGTAGCTGAAATATCACAACTGAGCAAAGATGTGAATGATTTCCCTAAGAAATACGAAACAATTCTCGGTGAAAGAGGGATCACTCTTTCCGGTGGACAGAAGCAGAGGACTTGTTTAGCAAGAGCTTTAGCCATTGATCCTAAAATTTTAATTCTTGATGACAGCTTATCGGCAGTCGATACAAAAACCGAAGAAGAAATTTTGAAGAACTTAAAAACTTTTATGCGTAACAGAACGAGCATTATCATCAGTCATAGAATATCAACAGTAAAAGATGCAGATAACATTATAGTACTTGCCGACGGAATAATAAAAGAGGAAGGTACGCACGAACAACTTCTTGAACTCGGTGGCATATACTATGAACTTTACAATAAACAATTACTGGAAGAAGAACTGGAGGAGATTTCATGACATCCAGCAATTTAGTTTCCAGTTATCATAATCCAGTTACCGGCACATGGCAGACTTAAACATAGAAGATGAAATATTAGGCAAAGCATACGATGCTAAATTAATGAAGCGTCTGCTTGGATATGTAAAACCTTACAAAAAGTATGTGGTTATTGCAATACTTATGAACATTGTTGTTGCCGCACTCGGTCCTTTACGTCCTTACTTAACAAAGATTGCAATTGATGATTACATTGAGAATAGCGATTATAACGGGCTGATATTGATTTCGGTTCTTCTGTTAGGTACGCTTATATTCCAAGCGTTTGTGCAGTATTTTCTTACTTACTTTACGCAGTTGATGGGACAAAAAATAATTTTCGATATCAGAGTAAAACTCTTTTCTCATATTCAGAAACTTGCATTAAAATATTTCGATAAAACCCCAATAGGCAGATTGGTTACACGCGCAACTAATGATGTTGAATCTCTGAACGAGCTTTTTTCCTCAGGAATTGTTATGATATTCAGCGATGTATTCATCATTATATGGATATTGGCTTTTATGCTTTTTATGTCTTGGCAGTTAACGCTGGTATCGCTATCGGTACTGCCAATACTGGTTTATGCTACTTTTCTATTCAGAAAGAAAGTGCGGGAATCATACCGCGACGTTCGGTTTCAATTAGCAAGATTGAATAGTTACATGCAGGAACATGTTTCCGGAATGAATATTATTCAGATCTTTTCCAAGGAGAAAGATGAGAAGTCAAAATTCGCAGAGATCAATGCCGGTCATCGTAAAGCCAATATAGATTCGATTTTTTACTATGCCATTTTTTATCCCATTGTTGAGATACTTAGTTCATTTGCAGTCGCTTTAATTATTTGGTACGGCGGCGGTAATGTTATCCAAAGCAGCATGACTATTGGTGTTCTCTTTGCCTTTATCCAATATACCGAAATGTTTTTCAGACCGATCAGAGACCTATCGGAAAAATATAATATTATGCAGACTGCAATGGCTTCATCGGAAAGAATATTTAAACTTCTTGATAATGATACATTTATCGATGATCCGGCTGTCCCGAAAATATTAGAAAAATTTGAGGGCAGTGTTGAGTTTAAGAATGTCTGGTTCGCTTACAATTCTGATGATTATGTGCTGAAGGATATTTCATTCAAAGTAAACGCGGGTGAAACTGTTGCTATTGTTGGGGCAACCGGCGCCGGGAAGTCAAGTATTATTAATCTGCTCAACCGTTTTTATGATGTTAACAAAGGTGAAATATTAGTCGACGGGATTAATTTAAAATCTATTACCAAGGAAGATCTTCGCTCACATATTTCAATAGTGCTGCAGGATATTTATCTGTTCTCGGGAACAATTAGGTCAAACATTAATTTGGGCTATAGCTTAATAACCGATGAGCAGATAATCAAAGCGGCAAAGACAGTAGGTGCACACGATTTCATTTCAAAACTTCCTAACAAATACGATGAAAGTGTTAAGGAGAAAGGTGCAACTTTAAGTGTCGGTCAAAAACAGCTCATCTCTTTTGCCCGTGCGTTGGCATTTGATCCGCAGATCCTAATACTCGACGAAGCAACATCCAGCATAGATACCGAGTCGGAGTTATTAATTCAAAAAGCAATTCAAGAACTTCTGAAAGGAAGAACCTCCATTGTAATTGCTCACCGCCTATCAACCATCCAGAACTCCGATAAGATAATAGTTCTGCACAAGGGCGAGATCAAGGAAGTAGGAACTCATCAGCAGCTTTTGAATAAAAGGGGAATTTATTATAAGTTGTATCAATTGCAGTATAAAGATCAGGAAATTTTAAAAACTTAATTGGAGAAAATTATGAATAGCTTCATGACAATCCAACGCCACATTCTTGAGGGGGAGAAAAAACATCCGGAAGCAACGGGTGAATTATCCGCGCTGTTATCTGACCTTACAATGGCAGCAAAAGTAATTTCACTGGAGGTGAATAAAGCTGGACTTGTTGATGTTCTTGGTTTTACCGGCGATAAAAATGTTCATGGAGAACAAGTAAAGAAACTCGATATTTTCTCTCATGAAATGATGATCCATGCAATGAACCACGGAGGTCACTTGGCGGTTATGGCTTCTGAAGAAGAGGAAGACATAATCCATATTCCGGAACGACACCATCGAGGAAAATACGTGCTGCTGTTTGATCCTCTTGACGGTTCATCTAATATTGATGCTAATGTTTCTGTAGGCACAATTTTTTCGATCTATAAAAGAATATCTCCCGAAGGAGGACCCGGTACAATGGAAGATTGTCTGCAGCCCGGGCATAAACAAGTAGCTGCGGGATATGTAGTTTATGGTTCAAGTACAATAATGGTTTATACTGCGGGCGATGGTGTACACGGTTTTACACTCGATCCTGCATTCGGAGAATTTTTACTCTCACATCCAAACATACAAACGCCAAAAACCGCAAACATATACAGCCTGAATGAGGGGAACTATAAATACTGGCATAAAGGATTGAAAAAGTATATCAAATATATTCAAGATGCCGACGACCGCCGCGGTAAACCATATTCTGCCCGCTATATCGGTTCGATGGTTGCCGATATTCACCGCAACTTACTCTATGGAGGTATCTTCATTTATCCGGCTGATAGAAGAAGTCCTAACGGAAAATTAAGACTGCTTTATGAATGCAACCCGATGGCGTTTATTGTTGAACAAGCGGGCGGCAGAGCAATAGACGGTAAACGAAGAATTCTGGATGTTAAACCGAAAGCCCTGCATCAGCGTATTCCAATTTACATCGGAAGCGAGAGCGCTGTTAACATGGTCGAAAGATTTCTTCAAGAAGAAGAAGGGTATTGATCAGAAGAATCGATTGAATAGTTTCACTATTTTTGAAAACAAAATCTTTTTTTCCCTTTCGATCAATTAGTCGTCAGCTATTTTAAATCTATCGCTGATAATGTTGAGTTTCTCTAAATATTTAATAATTTATATTTCACAGGAAACAGACTAATGGGTTAAAACCCAAATATTTTTGCTGTATTATAATCCACACTTTTACGGATATGTTAAATCAAAAACAAATTTTGCGTAAGATGAGTTAGTAAATTAAATTACTTGAATAGTAAAAAATAATAGTTTATTTTGGAATAAATAATAGAGATATACCCAAAGCAAAGTGGTTTTCGGATTTTACAAAACTTCTCTCTCTTTGTAAGAGGGACTGAAGTGAGTTATTCTATAAAACAAAATCCGAAAACCACTTTGTGAATAGTATACTTATGGAAACAATAAAGATTAAAAGACATATTTCATCTACAACTCTGAGAATAAGAGAGTTGGAAAAATTCATTAATAAAAATGTTCAAATATCAATTTCTCCAATTGAAGAAAACAGAAAAAAAAACATTGAAGAACTATTATCAATTTCGCAATGGGATATAATTGAAAATGATGTTAAGGTGAAATAAACCACCTGCGAAATAAGCGAATTTAAGAATATCGGCAACTATTGTTAGATAATTTTAAAATTAAGCGAACATTAGGTTGTGCAAAC
>QILJ01000570.1 GCA_003233295.1 Ignavibacteria bacterium
GCTTTGGTTGGGGGTAGGGGGATTTTGATAAGTTTCAGTTGTCCACCTGTTATCAAAGGTTGGCCAGAACCAAAAACCAATTTATTCAACTTTTTTAAAATTAATAAATGATTGATAAAATCAAAGTTCACTGACTTCTTTAATTCTATCATCAAAGTATTATCAGAAACACAGTAATCGCCGCCTACTTGATTTACTTTACCTGCATTTGCTCCAACTCTTGCAACAAGAATTATTCTTCCAGAATAATCATACTGTTTTCGATAACCTATAATTCCAGTCGAACCATAAATAGGATATCTTCCTTGCTCAGATTTGGTTTTTGATTTCCCTGATGCTATCCTTCTGGAAATTTGATTTAGAAAATTAACCTCCCAATCCTCAGGAATAACCCCAACCTCAGTTTGCTTATAACCCTTCGGCAAGTTTAGGACATCGCCTTTTTTTAATAGTGAATTATGAGTTGTGAATTGTGAATTTTCTTTATCATTCACCATTGATAATTCATCATTCATAATTTTTCAATAATATCATTTGCACTCATATCTAATTTAGAAAAGGCGAACCATTTTTTACCGGCATCTTTAAGGCTTGCACCAAAATGATAAACGGTTTTACTGTCTATAATTAAAAAACGGTCGTGAGCTGTCGTTAGTTTTTTAAGTTCGATTTTCGGGTATTGAGCATTATATTTTTGTAAATCCAGTTTTAGCATTTCACTTATTGTTTTAGTGTAAATTACTACATTCACAGCAGTATTTCTTTTGGAAAATTGCTTAAAAACGGTATCATCTATATAATTATCAATAAGAATAATATGTTTTTTTGCAGAGCGAATAATATCGGCAATTAACGTATAAGCATCAAAAATTTGTCCGTTGTAAAAAATCCCTTGTTTCGGAATTAATGACTTGTTTTCAAGAGCTTTAAAAACTTCATCAAATTTTTGGTCTGTAATAATTTGCTTTTTTTCGATATTATCAAGTCGCTGAAATATTATAGCGTTTGTGGCAATAAACTTTTTCATTTCTACAAATGCTTGTATAATTTGAATGCTGACTTTAACGGCAATATCACTACGAAGCACAGCAGAAAGCATTGCCACACCTTGTTCCGTGAAAGCATAAGGATTTACAGATGAATGTTTAAGTTTTCTGTACCGGTCACAATTTGTGACCAGTTCAAATTTTTCAGCATCATTAAGCTGAAATCTAAACATTTTTGGAAATCTTCCAATATTTCTTTTAACAGCCTGATTTAAAACTTTTGTCTCAACCTGATAAAGTTCTGCCAAATCTTTATCAATCATTATCTGTACATCACGAATAGTAAATATGCGGTTTTGAATATTTTCAATTTTTGTTATTTCATTCATCATTTATAATTTATTTACTCATTACGAACTTTTTTAGATTCTAATTTTTTAGTGGTCTTTTGTGTCAGCCACAGTTTAAAAGGCTCTGCTTTAGGTGACGGAATGGATTGTATGAGTCTGAAAAGTTGTTCTGTATCGGCTACATCCGTGGTATAGAATTTTCCGTCAGAAGATTTCATTTTCAGTTGTCCCAAATTTTGGGACAACTGACTGCCTTCTTCCTTTAACTTTGTTTTTAAAGCATTCCAATACTTTCTTGGACGTGGACTTTCAGTTAACACAGCAATTACATCTACTATTGAAATGTACCACTTTTCAGTATCACTATCCCAAAGTGTTCTTATCTTACTGTCTTCGTAAAGTTTTATTTCATTTTTTTTCATAACTCGTAACCCATTTTTTTAAGATGTTCTTCAACTTTGGCTTCGACTTCGCTCAGCCTTCGTGTTAAATCAGGTAACGGTATTTCGTAGCGTTCTGCCAGTTCTTTAATGCGTTCGGTCAGGCGGTGGCTAATGGCGTCCATTTCTGTTTTTATTTTGGTTTCTATACTTGCCATCCATTTTTTATCTACTGCAATGGTTTTAATTTCTTCAATGCTCAATTTTGGATATTGCTTAATAACTTTTATTTCCAATTCAGCCAAAGCCTTTTTAATGCCGGCTTTTAGATCGGTTTCTTTTGCCATTAGATTTTCGTAGGCTTTCAGCAAATCGAATTCTTCGGCATTATCATTATTCCGTTTCCCAATTTCTTTTAACCTATTTTTTAAAGTGGCTTTTGAAATATTGCCTTTATCGTTCATTGCTTCGGTAAACAAACCTTCCTCTCCTCCGTTTTCTTCGCGCAGTTCATCCATTTCCGCTACAACACTATCCAAATCATTTTGTAGATTATCAATGGCAGTTTGTTCTGATTTAAAATACTCATGAATAATTAAACTCGGCGGAATGAGTTGTCCTTCAAGCCCTTCAATGCCTGCCATTTCCTTATCTTTTGCACCTTTTTTTGTCGCTTTTTTAATTATTCGGGTAACAACATTTCCCGCTTTCCAACCATCGGCAGTAAGTTCATATAAATCATCTTGCATAGTTTCCGCCCAATAATCCATTAGGTGTTGATAGATATCGTATTTATCTATTAAATCTTTTCCTTGATATGTTTTTAGTAAATCTTCCGATATCTCTTTAATCACTGTTTTTGGAAGGCAGGCTTCTTTTAATGCTTTTAGATAAGCTGTGTTTTTTGTTCGCCATTTGGCAAAAACTTTATCCATTTCTTCTGAGAAAGTAATAAATTCAGAATGTCCGAATATGGTTGATTTTATTTCATCTTTTGGGACATTTAAATTCCAAAAGCCTGTTCTTTCATTTGCCTTAAATAAACTATTCTTCAAACTTGGATAAACCGACCAGTAATTATTTAATGCTTCAACATCTTTGTCGGGTATTCCGCCTTTTAAGTGCGCTTCAATATTTTGAATATCTTCTTCTTCCTGCGAATCAATATATCTTGGGATATTCAGATTGTAATCATTTTTATCCCCCTTAATTTCAGATAAAGGAACTAACCTGCTATATTTTGGTAGTGTTAATTGTTTATTGAAAACATCTACAATTTTATGAATATCCTGTTCACGCAGACGGTTTTTATTTCCGTCTTTTATAAATCCTTTTCCCGCATCAATCATAAAAATGCCTTTGCGATGCTCGGCGTCTTCTTTGTCGATAATGATAATTGAAGCGGCAATACCTGTGCCGTAAAATAAGTTAGCAGGCAGCCCTATAATTCCTTTAATGTAACCTCTGTCGATTATACTTTTACGAATTGCGGCTTCTGCATTTCCCCTAAACAACACGCCCAAAGGAAGAATGATAGCCCCTTTGCCTTTACTTTTCAATGATTTTATAAAATGAAGTAAAAAAGCATAATCGCCATTTTTCTTTGGTGGAATACCAAAACCTTCAAATCGTTTATAAATATCGTTTTCAGCATCCAGTCCGTTGCTCCAATTTTTATTACTAAACGGCGGATTGGCAACTGCGTAATCGAATGTTTTTAATAATCCCGTTGTATCATCTTTAAATAAAGGGTTGGCAAGCGTATTACCTTGCTCAATTACAGAGTCGGGATTTCCATGCAGCCACATATTCATAACCGCCAAGGCGCGAGTGGCATTGTCATTTTCCTGTCCGTAAATAGAAAGTCCGTGCGGCGATTCATTTGCCGCTTTTAACAATAGAGAACCGGAACCGCAAGTTGGGTCATAAACGCTTTCCGATTGGCTTTTTGATTTATGAATACCAATCACTTTTGCCATAATTCTTGAAACTTCGGCAGGCGTATAGAATTGTCCTTTGCTTTTTCCGCTTTCGGTTGCAAAGTGGCGCATTAAATATTCGTAAGCATCGCCAAGTATATCATCATTTTCAGCGCGGTTTCCGCTAAAATCTAAGGCTTCATTTTCAAAGATTTCAATCAAGTTGCTTAGTCTGTCAACTTTGTCTTTTCCTTTTCCAAGTTTTTCATCATCGTTGAAATCGGCAACAGTGATAATTCCGTTCAGGTCGTTTGCTTTGGCAAGTTCTCCGATAATCTTGTTAATTTTATCGCCAATATCAGTTTGACCTTTTAGCTTCTTCATATCCTCAAAGCTTCCGCCTTTGGGAATATCAACTAAATCTCCGCCTTTGTCAGACACGTATTTCATAAAGAGCAAAACCAATACATAATCTTTGTACTGGCTTGCATCCATGCTTCCTCTTAACTCGTCACAACCTTTCCAAAGCGAACTGTATAATTCTGATTTCTTTATTGCCATTTATATTTTGTCCTTTATTCTGTTTGTAATTATGTACGAGCATCGGCAAAAAGCAAATCCCAATAAATCGGGATAAGTTGTACTATTTGTTTGTATGCTCCTTTTTTACATGCTAACATAATTTCTTTCTTTTGCTATTTTTTGCTTTACAGCCAACATCTCACTACACGCAATATAGTATTGATTGTCAAATTCGTGTTTTTTATGTTAAGATATTTTATGACAAACTATATTTTTGGTAAACAAACGTGAAATGTCAAACGTGAAAATAGGAGTATGAAATATTGAAGTTATTTTTTCACATTTCACGTTTGCCTTTTCACTTGCGGCTTTGCCGCAACATGTATATTAGGAAATATACTTATTGCATGCCCACCAAAGACGGATAAGTATATTGGGCCTATAGGTTATAATTAATTTATTTTTTACGCTTTATTTAAAATAGCCAAAACTATTCAATTTTCACAAAGCAGGTAACAAACGATTAAGCTTCTTCAGTCTCGAGTTTGGATTCTTCTTCTTTTGTTTCAGTTTCGATAGGCTGTTCAAGGGAGAAGAGGACTTTCCAAGTGTAACCATTAAGCTGAACCAGCTGATTTTGTTCAACCAAGTATGCTGTAAACTCTTTAGCAAGTTCTTCTGCTTGAGGGTATTTTAAATTGATATTCTTTTTTTCAAAATAAAACTTGATAGCAAATTGGATATCTCTTAAAAAGATATTTGAATGTGTAAAAATTTTATATCTCTTCGACATGAATTTTAGAAAGATATCTTGATTCTTTTTCAATTCTTCTAAGTGGTTCATAGTGCTCTCATTAATTATTAATTTTACTGAACAAATATAATAAATTGATATTTGTTTTTATAAGAGTAGTTTTCTTGTTCATCAACTTAGAAAGATAGAAAAAAAGCGCTATTAGTAACAAACTCAATTACAGGCTGAAAGAATATACCAAGTAAAATAACTAAAGCTGCCAAAACAAGAACAAGTGAAGTTTGAAGTGCAGGAACTTCCACTTTAGTAGGATTATCCGTTTTTACAAAATATAGATGCTTGAAAATCCTCGAATAATAATAAACAGATACAACAGTGTTGAGTAGAGCAATAACAACTGCGGTAATCAGATGAGCATCAATAATTGCTGCAAAAAGATTCAACTTGGCAACGAACCCGAATGTAGGCGGAATACCGGCTAGTGCTACAAAGAAGATGCTTAGTGGTACAGCAAGCAACGGCGAAGAAAAACCTAATCCATCTAAATCGTTTATGTCTTCTGAACCTGTTCTATCGGAGATAAGCATTACTACATAGAATGCGCCGAGGTTCATCAATAAATATGCAAAGAAGTATAACATAACTGCAATTACACCTGCGTGTGATAGTACTGCAACACCTAATAGAAGATAGCCGGCGTGAGCAATACTACTGTATGCTAAAAGTCGTTTTAGATTGTTCTGCCATAAAGCTGTAAAGTTTCCTAGCGTCATTGTCAGAAGAGCGATCAAGATCAATAAAGTCTGCCAGTCAAAGAGTGAGATCATTCTCCAATAACCGTCAGTTGCAATTGAACTAACAAAAGTAACTTTAACAAAGCGGATTAAAAGTGCAAATGCTGCAGCTTTACTGGCTACAGAAAGATATGCAGTGATCGCGATCGGTGAACCTTCATAAACGTCCGGTGTCCAGAAGTGGAAGGGTACTGCGGAAAGTTTAAATCCAAATCCGACAAATATTAAAATGATTGATAGTGATAATGTGAACAGATTTATCATACTTGACTGGAGATAATCATTTATTGCAAAAAGATTCGTATTTCCAGTTAAACCGTAAAGTATGGAAATACCAAATAACATAATTCCCGATGATGCTGCTCCGTAGATAATATATTTTAGAGATGCTTCACTGTTCCTATCTCTTAATTTTGTAAACCCAGCCAGCACATAAGAGGAAAGTGATAAAAGTTCAATTGACAGATAAATAAGAATTAGATCAACTGCTGAAACCATCAGCATCATACCAAGAATCATTCCGAACATTAAAGCGTAGTATTCACCTTGTCTATCGAAAACTTTTTTAATTTCGAGCGATGACATTGAGATGAAAACTATGATAAGGGAGGACAGCACAATGATAAGTTTAAAGTAAATGCCATATGGATCAACTGCGATCATACCTGAACTTTCTGCTGACGATAGTGCAAAAGCCGAAGCAGAAGTACCAAGCTGGCCAATAAGTATAATACCTGTAACAACTAATCCAATGATTGCAACGTATGGAATATACTTTTTATCTTTTGCGAAAATAAGATCAACCCCAACAATCAACATCAAGAAAACTGAAATTGAGATTTCAGGCATAATATGATTCAAACTCGAATATAAACTTATAAAATCCATATGTGAATATTTAATTAGTAATCAACTTAAAAATTAGTTAACCAAAGTGGTTGTAAGAAAACCCACTAAGGAATTTACAGAAGTGCTCATCATATCAAGTATTACCGATGGATAAACACCAATTAATAATATTATTATTGTCAATGGAATGAACATTGCTAGTTCGCGTTTGTCCAGATCCTTTAACCCTTTCCACTTATCAGGAACTTCGCCCAGATAAACCCGCTGGAGCGTCCAGAGCATATAACCTGCTCCTAGTAAGATTCCTCCGATCATTGAGATTATTGTAAGAGTTCTGATTGAATCTACACCGAATGCACCTACAAATACCAGCGCTTCGGAAACCCAGCCGCTAAGTCCCGGCAGACCGATAGCTGCAAAGAATGCAACAGTAATAAATCCAGTATAAACCGGCATCTGATTGGCAAGTCCGCCAAAGTCATACAATCCGCGTGTATGCGCCCTATCGTAAACAACGCCTACACCGAGAAAGAGCATTGCCGTAATTGTTCCGTGATTGAACATCTGAAGTATGGCACCGTTTATACCCACGGCTGTTAGGGAAGCCATACCTAAAAGTACATAACCCATATGCGAGATTGAAGAATAAGCAATGAGTTTTTTGAAATCCTTCTGAGCCATTGCTGCGAGTGCACCATAAATAATGTTGATCATTCCGAATAGGGCAATGTACCACATCAAATCTCTTGTAATATCAGGGAATATCGGGTAACTGACTCTTAAAATTCCATATGTTCCTAACTTCAAGAGTACGCCAGCAAGAATAACACTGATAGGTGTAGGAGCTTCAACGTGTGCATCCGGAAGCCAAGTGTGGAACGGGAACATCGGTATCTTTACTGCAAAAGCAAAAAATAAGCCTATATAAGCAATAAATCTAAGATTATTCGGATTCATCGGCGACAAAATACCGTCGCTTAAATAGTTTGACGGGTTCATTAAAGCAAGTAGATTAAACGTAAATGCCTGTGTTCCGTCAGCAAGAGTTTCAGTCGCGCTGAAATAAAGACCAAACATAACGATCAGCATGAACACACCGCCGAGCATTGTGTAAATGAAGAACTTTATAGCAGCATATTCTTTTCTTGGACCGCCCCAAATACCGATCAAAAAATACATCGGTAAAAGCATTAATTCCCAGAATACGAAGAAGAGGAAAAAATCCAGTGAAACAAAAACGCCCATTGTCGCCGCATCAAGAAGGAGGAACATTGCAAAATATCCTTTAGGCGATTTGGTTATATTCCATGATGAAATGGAAGCAATGAAAAATACTAGTGCTGAAAGCAATACTAATGGAGTGCTTAATCCGTCAACTCCAAGGAAATAATCAATTTTGACCGTGCCGAGGAAGGCTACATTATCAACCTGAATCCATCTCACTTTTTCTAGGAACTGAAATGAATTCACATCAAAAATTCCACCGGCGGAATAATCAAAGTTAAGCATTAGTATTGCGGCAAATACCAATTGCAGAAATGTAAAAATCAGAGTAGTGTATTTAGCTCCTTTTTCATTTCCCTTTGGTAATAACAACACCACCATCATCCCGACTATCGGGATGAAAACTAAAAACGTTAATATTGGAAAACCAAGCATAATATATTTAATCCCTTACGTTAAAATTTTCTATTAAATCTTAAAACGGTTTAAAAATAATCAACAAAATAATTATCGAGAAAAGCACATAAACTATATAAGTCTGAACTTTACCCGTTTGGATCTTTCTAATTGATAAACCGAAAAATCCGCTGATAAATGCCGTGAAATTAACAAAACCATCAACAACATATGTTTCAAACCAGCCAGAAACTCTTGAGACAAATCTGGTCATGGTTGCAGTGTAATTTACTATTCCATCTACTACCGTATTATCAAACCATGCAATAACCCTGCTTAAAGCGAGCAGACCATTAATGAATGTTGCCTGATATATTTCATCAACATACCACTTATTAAGTGATAGATTATAGAGCGGTTTAACTTTTTCTGCCAGTTTATCAGGATCAAGTTTCTTCCATTGATAAAAGAGGAATGCAAGCAGTATTCCCAGACCTGCAAGGATAATAGATAGAACCATTGCCGGGTAGTGAGCATGATGCATCGCTTCCTCGTACATCTCCGAGTGCACAACATTTCCCTGTTCCGAAACTGATTCCGAATGAACAGCTTCCTCGCTGGTTTTCATAAAATCAAATCTCGCTTCTTGAGGAACAACTGTCGCAGGGGTTTCAATCCAATTGTAGAACCAACCGGCTTCAGGCGAAACAGGATTTGGTGTATACCAGAAGAATATTGATAGAGTTGCAAGTACAACTAACGGCATTGTCATTGCAAAAGGAGTTTCATGTGCATGATCGTATTTTTCTTGATTTCTCGGTTTACCATGGAAAGTAATTATAACTAACCTGAACATGTAAAATGCTGTCATCAAAGCTACGGTAAATCCAAGTATTGGAATCAGCCAATGACCGGTTAAAGAACCGAATGCGTAAGTTCCCGCAAGAAGCCCATCCTTACTTAAAAATCCGGAAGTTAACGGAATACCTGAAATTGCAAGTGTTGCGATCAAGAAAGTGTAATAAGTTATCGGCATTTTCTTACGCAAACCGCCCATCTGACGAATGTCCTGCTCATGATGCATCGATTGAATAACTGAACCTGAACCCAAGAATAATAAGCCTTTAAAGAATGCATGTGTTACAAGATGGAAGAGAGCAAATGCATAAGCGCCAACTCCGAGGGACATTATCATATAACCTAATTGGCTTACAGTAGAATAAGCTAAAACTTTTTTAATATCATTTTGAGTGAGAGCAATTGATGCTGCAAAGAATGATGTGAATGCTCCGACAACCGCGATGACAAGCATCGCATCGGCAGTAAGGAGTGCAAAGATTCTTGCAACCAAATAAACACCCGCTGCAACCATAGTTGCCGCATGTATCAATGCACTAACCGGAGTAGGACCTTCCATTGCATCCGGCAGCCAAACATGAAGAGGTACCTGAGCAGATTTACCTACGGCGCCCATAAATATAAGAATACCTGTTGCGGTAAGCCATGCATTACTTCCGAATGGAACAATTCCTTGTGATATCTGATGAAATATCTCATCAAAACTGAAAGTGTGATAATTAGTAAATAATATTAAAATACCTATGAACATTCCAATGTCGCCGATCCTATTGGTAAGAAATGCTTTCATGCTTGCATTTGAAGCAGATTTCTTTTCGTACCAGAATCCGATCAA
>QILJ01000066.1 GCA_003233295.1 Ignavibacteria bacterium
GAGCGAGGAATGAGGAATAAACATCATGAATAAAATGGGCAAATGATATTGTAACTACATTTCCGGTCTGGAATTTTTTTGTGGAATTCATAAAATAATATTTGTCCGCCGATAGAATAAATGATCAATTATTGTTGATGAAACTCATATAGATCAACGAAGCAAATATAATAAAATAGAAGAAACCGTTTCTGTAATTAGGGCAAAAAGTTTAAAAAAATCGAATTATAGCTTATCTATAATCAGGCATTCTGCCTTTATTGGCAATTTTTATCCTGTCGTTTCCATCAATACTCATAACCCAGATTGACGAGATTCCCGAACTGTTGTTCACATTCTCAAAAATGATTTTTGATCCGTCGGAAGAAAACTGAGGGTTAAAGTCATTTGTTCCGTCAGGTTTGAATGTAGAAATATTTGTTGCGGTTAAACTATCTAAACTATAAAGGTAAATTCTAGCATCAAGCTGTCGTGAAGTTGCATCTTCATAACCGGAAGCATCTTGACTGTACATAATGAATTTGCCGTCAACTGAAAAGGATGGGGCGGTCATTGCGCCGGGTGCGTTATCAATAATCATCGTCATATTTGAGCCGTCACTGTTCATTGTATAGATTTCAGAATCGTAAAAACTATTGCCTATTGTTAGTACAATTATTTTATCACCTGAGGCAGACCAGTTGGTTTCCCTGAAATGTCTGTTAGCCGGAGCCGTTGCTATTTGTGTAAGATTTGATCCGTCAGAATTAATTTTATACAATTTATCGTAGTGCGAATAAAGTATTGCTGATCCATCCGGTGACCAACTGAAACCTATGCCTGGGTTATAATTTCCTGCAATTGGAACTTGCGTAACTTGAAAAAGTTCCGAACCGTCAGCATTCATTTTAAATATTTGATATGATGCAGTTCTATCAGATGAAAAAGCAATAACATCTCTAACCGGATTGAATCGCGGGTACCAGTCACGAACCGAATTGTTTGTTAATCTAATTAAGTTATCCGCAGTTCCATCAGTTGAATATATTTCAAAGTTACCTGTGCTATCGGATGCAAAAACATAAGGATTATAGGGAAGAGATTTTGTCTTAAAACTCCAAACATCTCCGTTCACTTCCGGATTGATGCCGTCTTTTGCTATTACCTGCCAGTAATAAACGGAATTGAAACTCAGATTTTCTACATTAAGTGTTGTGTCCTTAATATTGTTTCCGATCATTGTCGGATTCATTTGACCTGAAACATACATGTAAACATCGTAGAGTAATGAATCACCTTCACTCTGTCCAACTGTACTCCAAGTAAGATTAAGAGATATATCTTGATCGACTGAACCGTCTTCCGGCAGAGGATTAACCGGAGGAAGAGGAGGAATTTTATCATCATTTTTTATAGTAAGCAGAATAATTGCTTGGGTTGTTTTATTCTTTTCCACTAGTACGTTTGTGATTGTTTTATTATAGCCGCTCTTTACTGCTGAGATTGTATATGTACCTGTGGTTAATGTAGTTAAAATGAATTTTCCTTGATCATCTGTAATTATTGAACTGGTTGGAGGTGTAGTTGTAATTGCAACGCCTTGAATTGGTGTTTCATCATCTGCATCCAATACAGTTCCGCTTATATTTCCATAAAAGATTGGTTCAACTGTGTCTTCCTTGCATGAGGCAAAAAGGACTAACAGTAAAAGCAGTATGACAAAATTTTTCAAAAAACTATTTTTCAGCATTTATAACTCCGTTTTATATTTAAATACAGCTATTTTATTTCAAGTTCGTTGATATACATCAATATTTGTTCCAATTATAATTAAAAACAGACCTGCCCCGCTCGGGTTCTGAGCGGGGCAGATCGTAAGTGGGAGCTTACCGCACAAAACCCCCATTATAGATTTTAATGGACATACCATTTCCTCTTTGTATAATTGAAAGAGGTTTGCTAAAACCGCTATTTTCTACTTGAGTGAACTCATTACTATTTCCATACTGCTCAACACGGGATTCAAGATCATTACCGGCAATATTCTGCCGGACAGCATTGAAATCACCGACTTGTAACAGTAAAGAAGTATTATCGTCACCCTCAAATGATGCCTCATATTGATTATTGTGCCCAAATTGTGCCCAAACAGCCTTATTGTTGCTTCCCTCTTGGCTTAACTTGGCGCTATTATCGGAACCGGCTTGCAATATAGCGGCATAATTATTTAAAGAATTAGGGTTAGTTTGTGTCTGATTCACTTGACTGACATTATTTGAGCCAAACTGTGCAAGATGAGAAGTGTTTGAACCTCTAGCTGGAAGCGTTTCTAATCCAATTCCTTGGACAGAGCTGTATTTCAGCTGCGCTATCTTGGTTTCAGACATTCTATCATCTTGACCGTATGCGGCAACGCTCAAAAGCAGCAAGATCATCAGAACATATGTTTTTTTTGTTATCATACCAACCTCTCTTAACTTAACTTTATTAAGTTAATTACTTTGTGTAATGAGTACATCGTTCATTCCACCAGTTTGAATAATTACTCCAGAATGGTCAAGACCAGTTGATGAAATAGTTCCAACATTCAAGTCTCCAGTTTGGTGTATCATTCCGTAATTACCATTACCAGTTTGATTAACTAGTGCGATGTTCAAGTCACCTTTTTGATCAATACCAGGTGACCATGCATTAGTTGGATCTTCGCGAACAACATTACTGTTCCCAAGTTGATTCACCTCAGAATAGTTACCCATGCCCAATTGTTTAATTTTGGATTTATTCTTATTGCCTTTTTGAGTAACGGTTAGAACATTTAATCCAAAAAGTCCATCAAGATTAGCCTGTCCAGAATATGCAATATTCTCTCGTCCATGTTGTAGATTGATTGCTATATTGGCTCTGTTTGCTTGATGAATTCTGGAGTCATTATCCTTACCTGTTTGTGCTTGATAACCAAAATTATAAACTACTCTTGCTTGAGCATCGGCATGGTTTCCATTTCCAAATTGTATTTGGAAATGAAGTGAATTCTGCGCATTGGAAAAATGATTGATTATTGCTTCATTATTATTTCCAAGTTGACCTTGTATTCCCTTATTTAGATTTCCATTTTGCGAAATGGTAGCAGTATTACTTTCACCAGACTGTCCTTGGAATCCAAAGTTCTCGGAACCTACTTGAGTAATAAAAGCTTTACTCTGGTTGGAAACAAAACTGAGTTCCATAAAATCACCAGTACCTTGATACTGTGTGGCTTTATTATTATTCCCAGTCTGGTCAACAGACGCTTGGTTATCATTTCCAAGTTGATCAACTGTAGAAATATTGTCTTGAGCCAGCATTAAACTAGCAGAAAGAAAAATGCTCATAATGACAAATATTATGTTTTTCATGGTATTCACCATTAATTACTTTGAGAAACATTTGCTATGTTTGAATTACCATTCTGGATAACAGAAGCATCATTATCAACACCATATTGGTATACATTTGCAGTATTCAAATCACCGTTTTGTTGAATCAATGCAACATCGTCTTCCCCTTGAAGCAAGTCTATAGCGTTACCATCACCAAATTGGTAACTTTCGATATCTAAAGTTGCACCATCATTTTGCTCGCCAGTAAATGTATTGAAGTCACCATCTTGTGTAAAATAAGCATTACGTACTGGTACTAGACCAGAGACTCCAGCGTCATAACCAACAGTGTTACCATTACCATTTTGAGTTAGAGTAAATTGGTTATCATTACCCAATTGAAATAATTTGCCAACATTACCATTACCCATTTGAGTAACACTTGCATAGTTGTTCTCTGTATTATAAACAGGAAAAGTAAAATCATAGGCTCCGTCTTCGTAGATAAAACCCTGAGCAATTTGAGTTTTATTTGAATATCCTTCCTGATCAATAATAACTTCGTTATTTACTCCTCCGTACTGCCAAACAGCACTATAGTTGTCATCATTTAGTTGTGTGATACTTACTGTACTATTATAACTGGAAAGAGCTGAAGTGATAGGAGTTTCACCCCAAAAGCCAAACGCCCATCCTTGGTAAACATATACATTGTTACCCTCACCATTTTGATCAACTGTTGCATCATTATCGTCACCGACTTGAACAATATTACTTACGAAATTTCCACTTCCGTTTTGATCAACATCAGCTTTGTTTCTACTTCCTGACATAGGAGTAGTTGGAGAATATACAGGGCTTCCAAAATAATTAGTAGTCATTCCTTGAGCTATATATGCTTCGTTTGAAGACCCATTTTGATTAACGTCCGAAATGTTTTCATCACCGTCAAATTGGCTTACCTCAGCATAATTTAGATTTCCTGTTTGTGCTACATTACCTTCGTTATCATTCCCATTTTGGTTTACCGTAGCTGTATTGTTTTGGGCAACTAATGCAGTTGAAATTAGTATAAAAACAACTGCGGTTAATAATTTTTTCATTTTAATACTCCAAAATATTGTTAAAAAGCGACGGATGATCACTCATCCATCATTTGAATTGATTATTCTGAAATTCATTAGTTAGTTTGTGTAATTATCGCTTCATTCATTCCACCGGTTTGAGTAATGGAGCCCATATGCCCGTCACCAGTTGATGTAATGCTTCCAACATTTGTGTTGCCAGTTTGTGTGATGTCAGCAATATTACCAATTCCATCTTGTGTAATTGTTGCTTCATTCCAATCACCATCCTGAATAATTCCCCAGTTGACGTTATTTGTCCCTGCAATATTACCATCTCCTATTTGGGAAACATCAAGTTCGTTATTATTACCTCTTACTGAATTTGTAGATCTATTACCAGTACCGTCTTGAAAGATATCCAGGTTATTATCATCACTTCCAGCCGTATTATTTCCATAAATCCTTGAATTTACGTAATTATTATCACCTTCCTGATCACTTTTCATTATGTTATTATTGGTATTGTAGGAAGCTGCTAAATAAGAAAAATTGCTGTTACCATTTGCATCCTGGTCAACATTATTACCACTTCCAGCAACGACAGTTTGTAGATTATTATCATCACCAGACATATATTGATCAGCAATATTTAAACTACCTTGCTGTTTGATAGACGCATTATTGGCAATACCATTTTGTTCTTGACGCGCATTATTTGAGTTCCCTTTTTGATTAACAGTTGCATCATTTGAACCGTGCCAACTGGCACTGTGCTCTTCTTGAAGTTGATATGAAGTATTATTATCACCAATCTGTTCAACAACTGTATAGCCAGTATAATTGTATAATTGCTGTGATTCTGCGCGGTTTGAATTACCTACTTGACGAAAATAACTGTTATTTGCTTGTCCTTCTTGGTTTTGCAAACTCCAATTTGAACTTCCAATTTGATCTACAAATGCAGCGTTTTGACCCCATGCTCCGAGCGACGGATCACTTTGTGTTATCTCAGCATCGTTTTCATCACCCAATTGAGCAATCCCAGCATGATGTCTTGATCCTGTTTGCAAAATAGAGCCTGTATTTTCATTTCCATCCTGTGTTACTCCTTTCGCGAGCATATAACCGGACACGCCATTTGGCCAGTTTCGCCATTTCGTCAGATCATCTTTGTTTTTATCTCCTGTTGAGGTGATAGTTCCAACATTTCCAGAACCAGTTTGGTCAACAATTCCATTATTTTCATCACCAATCTGATTGACTGTACCTGTGTTTTGTGCAAAAAACGCAGTTGAAATAAAAAGAAAGACAACTGCTGTTATTAGTTTTTTCATTTTATACTCCTAATTATTTAGTCTTAAATTCATTAGTTACTTTGTGTAATAATTGCTTCGTTCATAGCACCATTTTGATTAACTAATGCATCATTGCCATCACCATTTTGAAGAACCTTTGCATAGTTATCCATTCCTATCTGTGTAGAATTGATAACATTTCCATCACCGCTTTGTTGATGTAGGTCTGCATAATTATTATATCCCCAAGTATTTGGTTGATCTTCTGCGGGATCGAAACCAGGATCGCCTTGTTGTTCGGCATTTATGATTCCATTTGTTCCTTGTTGTGAAGTAACTAAACCATTTACATGTCCAGTTTGAGTTCCTGTTAATACATTACCGCTACCACTCTGGAATACTTGTGCAAAGTTATTATACCCCATTCTTAAAGAAGCACTTGCATCGCCTGTTTGATTTACTGTCGCACTATTATTCGAACCATATTTTTGGTTTACAAATGTCCAATCTGCATAACCATTTTGATTAACATCAACAACATTTAGTTCATGGTCTTGCCAAACAGTTGCTTTGTTCTTGTCACCTATCTGATCAACAAAAACTTGTTGAGCTTCACCAGTTTGAATACTGCTAGCATCATTATTGCTTCCTTGCTGCAGAAATTCGGCATAGATATTTCTTCCGTTACCTTCTTGAGTTGCAGCATTATCATCACCTATTTGCTGAATATCAGCACTATTTCCGTGACTAGAGCCGTGTCCAGTGAAGATTTGAGTAGCTGTGTTGCCTTCACCTAGTTGATCAATTAATATTCTTTCACCTGCATAAATACCAGCATAATAACCGTTGTTTGAACCAGCAAGAGTTTGTGTTGCAGTGTTGTCTGCACCATCTTGGTATATTTTTGCTGTGTTAGTAGTTACACCAGTACCAATTTGAGTTGCAGTGTTTGCAGTTCCACTTTGATCAACCAAGAAATTATCTGTATAACCGCCATTAATTGTTTGTGTTGATAAGTTATCAGTTCCTTCTTGAAGCGCAGTAACATGCTGTCCGCTATTAGAACTAGGAGCATTTTCTGTTTGAAAAGCTTGATTGTTTGCGCCATTTTGATCAACTAAAGCAGTGTTTTCTGTCTTTCCACCACCACCTGTTTGATTTTGATTAACATCAGCGAGGTTAGAAGCCCCTACTTGAGTTACAGTAGCTGTTTGTTTACCAGGTCCATAACTTGAAGCTTCTGCTAACTGATCAACTGTTGTAACATTAGAATTTCCAGTTTGATCAACCGTTGCATTTTGCTCAGCACCAGTCTGATTAACTATTGCACTATTACTTTGTGCAACTAATGCAGTTGAAATTAACATAAAAACAACTGCGGTTAATAATTGTTTCATTTTTTCCTCCTAGGAAATATTTGTTTGTTAGTTTGTTTTTTCTGCCAAAGGCAGAGTAATTATTAAAAAACGCGGACTAACAGAAAATATGCCTAGTGACTGTACAATTAAAAAATTCATTCTCTACTTTATTCATAAGTATTAGTTCGTTATATTTGAACGAATTTAAAGGTGGCGTTAGTGGAGTCCGCACCGGCGAATTACTTTTTAGTAATTTGCCGTTCCCTAGCGCTGCCTTTTTAAAAACAGTCCCAAGCTTTAATTAAATTGTTTACCCTCGCCGTGCACCTCCTTTTTTTAGTTAATGATTCAGTTTTATAAAAAGCTCGGATAAAAATTTATCCCGAATTTTAGTGTCCAGTAATAATCATGCAGCTTTCCATTACTTATGCCGTCCAATTGGTCGTTCATTAAGTAATTGAAATCTGCGCCGATATTAAGTCCGAAATAATCCAGCAAAATGTATTCAAGTCCTAGACCACCAGAAAATTTTAATATATCCGCAGTATTCTGAAGATCGCCATTGTAGTAAAGTGATCTTCGCACTAGTCCGGTTCCTACCGAAATTGTAGGTGTAAAATTTGTGTATGGTGAAAAATAGTAAGTACCGATAACATCGTATGAAGATGATTTTGCAGTGAAAACATTTTCCAATGAAAAATCACCCTTGTTGAATCCAAGAGCAAGGGAGAAACTCGGAGTGAAAATTCCTCTTATTGTAAAACCGCCGTACGAATTTATGTCTGCGTTAGCATAATCACCTGCATATATATTAGCACCATAGTCAATTCCTAATCCAATATACCCGCGCTTCTGCATGGTGAACCTATCAAAATAATCTTTTTGACTTGTTAGTTCCTTCTCTCTGTAATAAGCCAGCATAGGCCTAGAATTGATCTGATCAGGATCCTTTAATTCCCAAAGTCCCTCATTTACGCCTTCAATTATTAATGCTTCCACAGCTTTTTCAATTGCCTCAGTAACACAAATTTCAATCGGTTCGTTGTAACTATAACCGGCTTCCACCTCGAATAATCTTTGGTAATCGACATAACGGAATAAGCCTACATCTACCATTTGCGATAGAATAGTTTTACTTGTATAGACTGTTTTCAGCACTCTGCCGTTGCTTGTTGAAGTAGCACGAAGATATATAGTTATTCTATCCTGTCTATATTGATTTGAGCCTCCAATTCCAAAATACTTAGCCCCTACTCCGCCGGTTAAAATATTTGCATCATAAGAAATAATTCCGCCTTCCAGGATAATACCTGCAAACAGAAGTGGAGGAAGCGAAGGTTGCTTAGCACCAGTTTGCTCGGCGTAGTTGGCTCTGCTGGAACGTATTATTTTTCTTTCGTTCAATAAATTTGATAATCCTTCACGCTCTAACGGAACAAACCAATTCGATTCTTCCAATGCACGCATAAGTATTGAAGTAGCGCCTTGTGTAACGGCTGTTGACCAACTAGCTCCGACGTTTGAAGGTTTATATTGTCCGGTCTGATCTCTGAATTTATAAACTGCTGTAACAACCTTTTCCTTTGGTGCGGGAAGATTTTTTAATTCTTCAGATATCCTTGTCGGTGTTCCCAATTCAGCTTTTGAAGTATTAAAAAGCTGCATGTTTGTAGAACAGCCGAACAGAGCAGTTAACAAAAACAGAGCAAAGTATTTTATTGGTTTATTCAATCTCTTTTTCCTTATAAGTATGGTACAACTACAGTGGTTTCATCCCCTGTTGTATTATCGAGTATATTAATATTAACTCCTTCAGCCCCTTCCGATATATCAATTATATAATCGCCAAGTTCATATCTTCCTTCCTTAATTTGATCTTCTCCAAAAGCATTACCAATAAGCTGGCGCGAAAGCTGACTCAATATTTGCCTATTTAAACTTTTCTGGAAATCGTCAAGAGGGTTTCTTGAATAAGGATCATATTTGCTGCTTCCGTCATCTTTAAAACCGTTTTGCGCTGTAGCTTCACTCATCATCCATTGATGGTTAAATGTATTTCCGCCGAAGGAAGGATTTTGGGGCGTATAAACCAATGCTTGCGCAGAAACTGATGTAACTGCGAAAACTGAAAATAGAACTACGATTTTTAGATAACTGGTCTTTTTCATTTTAGTAATTCCTTGTATATATTAAAAAATTCCTGTTCCGGATAAATCTTCTCCACCGAGATCTTTCTGTATTCTTTCATAGTTAATTAAATAATTGGCTGTGTATTTAATAGCTTGATTTACAGATTCAACAATAGACTCGTAACGAGGCTGGACAAATCTTTCAAAAACTTTAGAATCATTTACTTTTACAATTACCAGATTACCCTGCAAAGGAAATGGCTTTTCTGAAATAGTTATTGTATAATTTTTCGCCTGTGGCGGAGGATTCCAATTTGTATAAAAGATATCATAAAAATCATTTCCTATTTTTGATATAGTTTCGCTGATTATCATACCGTCAATTTCGAGTCCAAAAAGAGATGGATCTGAATTCCCCTTTTCTTTAGCTTGAGCTGAAAGCAAACAGGTACTAATCACTATCAATATTAGAATATTTTGTGACACAGTTATTATTTTGAAATTATGCATACAATTCCAATAAATTTTTAATAACTGGCTGGAATTACTTAAAATTAGTTAAAAAATAAGGCTGAGTTCTAGTAATTACAGCAATATTAACATACTATGAATAATAATGTAGTAAAAAAGCCCAACTTTTATGGTTGTCAAAATTTCAT
>QILJ01000284.1 GCA_003233295.1 Ignavibacteria bacterium
GTTACTAGCGGAAGCGTGTAAATATCTTCAGCAATATAGATGGATGATTTTGTTTTACGAAGTTCTCTGAATAGTATTCGTAAAAAGCTGAGATAATAGGAAATAGAACTTTTGGATTTATCAAGTTTATAAATTGAAGTTTTCCCGGTAATCGTTTTAAAATCGGGGGTTGTCCAGTCAAACGAGATCACTTTTACATCAACATTATCTTCCGTTAATGATTTAGTCAAATTTGTAACACGTGTATCATGCAGAGCATTACCGAGAAATGCAATAGCAACAGATCTTTTTCTTCGCGTCCTTTGTGAATTTTCTTTGTGCACTTTGCGGTTAAACTTGTTTTTATATTTTTTCACAATTTAATACTTAACGTATTACGCATAACGGTTTTTGCATCAAATTTTTCCTTAAAGTCAATAAGACTCATACTCGGCGTCATTGGATTCTCTGCTTTCGTATCCTGTGAAACTCCAATATCAACATAGCTGTAACCATTCTCCGTTGAATATTTCACAACTTCATACATTATCCGATGAATCGGCTTTAAATGTTCATATTCATAATCGAGCATATTATAGAAACATAAAGCACATGTCTTATTAACAAAGAACATTAAAGAACCGCCGATAGGAATATCCTTATAGTATATCATGAACAATTTTATATTGTCAGGGAGAAGCTGTTCAAGTTTAAGCAGTTCGTCCAGACTGTGTGTGGGCTTAACATCATGCCGCGCTTTATTGTTGAGCAGAATCGGGTAGAATTGATCGTAACGGTTATTTATCTCAACTCTTATATCAGAATTTCTAAATGACTTGCGAATGTTTCTTCTTACCGTCGGCTGAAAGCGTGAAATTATATCTGCGTCTTTATCCAGTTTAATAGCACTGGAGATGTAGTGAAGCGAATAGCTGAATCCCAGCCAGAGCATTGCAAAATCAAGATTCTGATTGGGCTTATCCTCATAAACAACGGGCGCTGCAGTAAGTTCAAACTCTTTTATCCCATTCCTCTTTGCATATTCCAGCAGAGTAGAAACCAATTCCAATGCTCGTTTAAACTTTATATCTTTGGTAACAATAGAGCCGTAGCTGGCGCCGATTGGAGATTCAAATTTATCGCCGACCATTGCACCGGGAAGAAGCGCTACTATCTCCCCTTTTTCCAGAAACATTAAATGATCGAATGTGAATTTTCCGGGTTCGTGGTAATCAAAAAACTTTTGGAGATGAAATAGAGTTCCGTTGTTTGATTCCTCAACAAACTTATCCCATTTCTCTTTCCACTCGGGAGTATATTTTATAATTTCTATTGCCATTCTTCTTTCTTAAAAACTTGATTGTAAAAATAGTAATATTCAACAACAATGTATATTTCAATATATTAAGATTCTGTTCAACAATTAGTTGCTACTTTAATCGTTCTCCGAAAAATCCAAATTTAGGTTTTAACGTTGTAATCCCTAAAGCATTTTGCTTTGGCAATTGGTTTTGTGGAACATATTCCCCATATTCCTTCCCATCTATTTTCAAATAATTTAAATAAATAGAAAACTTATTATCACTAACCAAAACCCCTATATGCCCAAACCCCTTAGCATAATAAACTGTTAGTATTGAATCCAACGTATATCCAAAAACATTATCAAAATCTTTTGCTGGAGTTATTTTTTCACCGACATAATTTGCCATAAAGTATCGGGAAGGTTCATCTCCTTCGATCATGATCCAATTATCACCTTCCTCTGGGTATAATTTGGCCAATCTTTGCTCAACATATGGATTATTTGGTAAATCCCATCCTGTAGAAATTGTGTCAAGCTGAGTGCTGTACATATAACCATCTCTTATAAAATTAAAGAACCTTCTATTTGTAGAATCAGCAATGGATTCAGATATAAATACTTTTTGACCATCAGTTCTATAAGTTTCGCCAACAATGTTCCATGTTTCGTAGGTACTATCACTTTCTGAGAAATACTGCCTAACATCCCCAACGTGTAACGACATATAAGGTATAGGCTCTTCGGTTTCTGTAGATGAATTGCAAGCTGTAAGCAAAACTAAAAATAAAACAAAACTCAGAGATCTAAGTAAGTACATTTTATCCCCCGCAAATAATTTTAGATATACCCAAAGTTTTCGGATTTTACAAAAATTCTCTCTCTTTATAAGAGAGACTGAAGTGAATTTTTCTATAATACAAAATCCGAAAACTACCTTGTGAATAGTATATATTTATTTTGTATAACGAATCTTCTAAAACGAATACATCAGAGAAATAGTGTGTGAGCTTCCGAGTCCGTAAGAATAAGGGGTAAATGCATAATCGAAGTTTATCCCTTCCCAGAATAGCCCTAAGCCTGCTGTAAGCCCTTTGGATTCATATCCCGACATGTAACCTAAACGAACGGCAATAAGTTCATCATAGAAGAATTCACCGCCTGCATGGAAATGGATATCATCGGTTTCCAGATACTTTTGAACGCCGCCTATTATACTGACATCCGATTTGATTGATTCAAAAGGCATTAAGTAGGAAATTCCTAACCGCGCATCTGTCGGTAATTCTGTTTTAACATTCCGCAGTTCATCCACAGAACCGAGGTTCTTAATAGATGCGCCGATATCCATTCCTTCAATAATATTCTGATAACTTAAACCGATATCAAAAGCCCAGCCTTGCGACTGATCGGAGAAAAGATTTTCATATAAATATTTTACCGTGAATCCGGCAGAGAGATCATTAAAAAGTTTAAATCCTGTTGATAGACTTGAAAACAAATAATGTGCGCTGAATGTAGACTGCGGCTCACCGGGTTGAGTTCTTATTTCAATATCTTTTATTGACGTCGAATTTAAACCGAACGCCAACGGAAGTCCGAACAGCGAAAAACTTGCACCGACTAACTGCGTGGACATATCCTGTATTGACTGATTGTATGTTAGCATCAACTGCGGTGACTTATACTGCGATAACAACGCCGGATTGTAATTAAGCGCTGTTAGATCGTTAACACCAACAACCCCAAGATCACTCATAGCAATGTTTCTTGCACCGAAACCGATTTTAAGAAATGACATCCCGGAACCGCCGGCAGTCTGCGCCATAATTCCAAAAGATGTAAATAACAATATCACAAATAATTTTTTCATCGTATTTCTAATTTTCTAAATAATAATTTTCTAAATAATGAACTACTCAATCAAAAATTTATATCTATACCAACTATGTGTCTGTCATAAGATGAATAAGGCTCAGCAATAAAAGCGTAATTAACACCGAGTAATATCGATGAGAAATCGTGGAAATATGAAAATCCCAGCGATGGTCTCGAAGGAGCGCTGGTATTACTCATATTATACTTATCAAGCCCGCCCCTAATAAACAAACCTTCAAAAATATTATATTCAACTCCTAACCTCAAGTAGTTAGTACCGGCATCACTATGCTCATATTCAATTGATGTAATTAAATTCGGACCATCGAACATATATGAAGCTCCGATTTTCATAAGGAGCGGAAATTTATCATCGGTGCTGAATCCTTCCTGATCGTAGATAGGGGTGGTATTCCATTCATACTTACTGATCAGGTCTGTTATCACAGCCGAGAATGAAAGATTTTCATTAGCCAGATAGAGCACTCCAATATCAAGACCAAAAGTATTTGTAGAAATCTCTTCGTAAAGTTTTGAGTAATAGAATTTTGCGTTGAACCCGATTGATAGCTTTTCGGAAAAACGGTTGGCTAACCCGATAAAGAATTGATTTTCAAATGGAGAAAGTTCGCCGGTCACATTTCCTTGATTATCTCTCTCCTGAAAATTACCCACACTGGCGTTTATTACTCCGGCGCTGATACCAGCAACTCTTCTGAATTTTTTCTTACTACCTTTTTTCTTTCCAAACTCAAATCTTCTTGTGAAACTTAAAAAGTTGAGTTTTCTATCCAAAGAAAGAATAGAATATGATGTTTGAAAAGAATTATCTTCTTGAAATACACTCAAAGCAGGATTATAATATGCAACCAAGTCACCATGAATTACAGACGACATTGCATTTCCCATTCCCATTCCTCTAGCGCCGAAACCCATTCGCGAAAAAGCTCCGGGTTTGCCGGCAATTTCATCGTATTGATTTGACTGGCCTGAGATAACAGATACTGCAAACATAAAAGATAAAACTATCAACGAAATATTTCTCATTTTTCTCTTTATCATTTCAACACCATTATTTTCCCGAATAAAGGTTCTGCAGAATCAGCGTCAATTCTATAAAAATAAACTCCGTTTGGAACGATATTTCCGAGTTCGTCCTTTCCATCCCAGAACTCAAATCGTTCTCCCGTTCCTCTCTGTGCGTTCTGCATCAGAACTCTGACCAAATTCATACTGAAATCCATTATACGAATTGTAACTTGCGAATCAGTGGTAAGGTTATATTTTATCTTTATCGATTCCTGCGCAGGTGAAAAGGGATTAGGGAACGCATATGTTTCGTCAGTTTTGGTTTCTGATGAAGCCAGATAAACTGTCCACTCTCCTACCCAAAAATCGTTGTCGCTCATTTCCTGAAGCCTTGCAAGTCCGTTATTAGAGCCTACCCAGATAAGCTGTGATCCATCATCAAGCTGGTTTGAAGTTGCAGCGTAAAAAATATTTGTAACGATCGGGACTTTTGTTTTGGTATCTGTTATTGACGGAGGTTGTATCCAAGTCTGCCCTTTATTGGCTGAGCGAAATATGCCGTTATCCGTTGGAGTAAAGACGTGTGAACTTGTATAGTTTGGTGCATCGCCAAAATATTTAAATCCAAAATTATGAGCTTTTTCACCTGGCAGTGTAGCTGCCCAATTATTCCCCCCGTCAAATGAGTAACTTACTCCCCAAAACTCCGATTGCTCGTTGGCTTTCCAGGTTGCAGCCCAAATTGAATTATCAGCCTTATCATACCCTAATGCAACTACAAAATTTCCGCTTATTGAATTAACTTGATTCTGATGATTGAACTTCTGCCAGCTTATTCCATTATCGGTCGATTTATTTATTCCATCTGCTGTTCCGACATACAAAGTTGAATCGTCAACTCCTACAACTGCAAACACCCTGTGATTAAGCCACGAATCAGGACCGAAGGCTCCGGAAACCGGCTGCAATGCAAAATTTAACGTATCAGTCGGTTTGATTGAATTCAAAGTATCCGGAGGCAGAACCACTCTCTCCCAAGTTTGTCCCATATCGTTTGATTTGCGAAGACCACCGGCAAAAGATGCGATCCAAATAGTATTCTTTGTAAAAGCCATGTCGTAGGAAATATTATTTATACCGACTGTAATCGGCAGCGCTCTTATTGTATTAATTCCATAAGTAATTAGTGAATCGCCGGGATCATCTATCGGCTGCGGAATTGCTGTCCAAGTATTACCATCATCTGTAGAGTATTTCAATCCGGTTCCTTCAGGCAGATAATGCCCGCCTTCAACTTCAGTTGTCCGCCCGGTGGCAGCCCAAATTGTTCCATTGTCGTAACCTATCGAGATTATACCATCGGTTCCGAATGGTTCTTTTTGATAAAAGTTGTGCCAAAATCCGCCGTTATTATCGGATAGACTTAATCCGCGTGAGGTTCCGAGAATTATAAAATTACCGTCAGTAATAATATCCTGAATTGAATTACTTGCGGGAGTATTAGTATCATCTGTCGGCTGTGAACCAACCTTAGCAAGCTCTGAATCCCCAAGTTGATAACTTCTTGGTGAATATTGACCAAATAACGATGATGTTAGCGCCAGTAGTATTAAAAGTCTTTTTATCATTTCACCACCACATTGTGAGTTATCATGTTACTAAGTGCACCTTCCCGGTCTCTAGCTCTGAACTCAAATTTTCTTTCACCTTGAGCATTCTGGAATATATTTTTAAATGAGTAAATTCCATCACCGGCAACTTTATCGCCGTGAGCTTCGTCACCATCATCAAACATTATAACTCTTGCAGTGGGAAACCCAGGTGAATAAAAATCTGTATATACAGAATCGATATCATTCAAACCATTTTCGTCATAAACTTCAATTGAGAAGATGAACGGCTTGTTATTCTCGAGCGTATCTCTTAACATCGGACTTTCATCTTCATAGTAGAAAAGTGGATTTGAAATTACCGGAGCGATATTTTCCTGCATATTATTATATTCAAAGTCATGTGATGCAACTTTCTTCGCTTCTTGCGTCCCGGTTGAAACAAAGTATTCAATAGTGTAAATAATACTCGGATCATCTATACGCATTTTTACGGCAACAGCAAAAGTTTTATCATCATTTTTGTATGGACTTATCATTTCAGCATTTCGAACAATCTCTATTACTCCATCCTGCGAACTAATATTTATCCAAACTCGTTTAATCGATTCTGTATTCGAAAATGTGATTGTTGTAAATACCTGAGTATTCTCATCAGAATACTTCAACTCAGCCGGAGCGGAAACATCTTTAACCACAAAATCCACGTCACCCGGATCAACCACTCCTTCTTCTATCCCATCGCAGCCGATAAGCAGGAAAAGGAGAAAAACACTAACTAAGATTTGTTTCATAAATTCACATTTGTTTTATTATTAAAGTTATGAGCTAATTATGAAGGTATTATATGCAGAAACAAATAAAGGAAATATCTTCATCAAAATTGCTCCATAAGAAAATTCAGATTTGAAATATCTTGATTCCAAACACTTTTTTAGCAAATTAACTGTAGCAATTCTTCTATAAGGTATTTCCCTTTGATTTAACTATGATAAATTAGCCACTCAAATTGATTTTGTCAAGTCAATTATAAAGTAGGAATGAATAATTTGGCACTGAGGTAATGTTTAATGGCACACAGATAAAACAGATCGAACAGATCTGCACTGATAATATTTGTTAGCGTTACTTCGATACAATCCTCAGATGGAAGAGTTGGTACTTATCCGTCCGTCTGACTATGTGTGGGTAGCTGTTAGAATGATATCAAAAATGGATTGGGTGAAAACGATATCACTAAAATTATCAAACTAAAGTAACCCAAAATCATTCTTTTTGTATCCAAAGGCTCAAAAACCATTACCGGCGGATGTTTAATTTTAATTACAAACTTTAAAATCAAAGCCCATAAAAGCCAGCCCGTCCATCCAAATTGAAATCCTAGATCTACAAATGTATCTAATATTCCAGCCATACCTAGCAAAACCAGAATGATCATTGAAACAGATGCAATAGCTTCGTGCTTTTTCGTCCCAAACATGCTGTAAATAACATGACCGCCATCCAATTGACCTACCGGGATCATATTCATTGCAGTTATAAAAAGACCTAACCAGCCCGCAGTTAAGTATGGATAATGATAGATCTCTGACATCGGCGGTATAAATTGATCAGAACTAGCAAAAACCGAATTGAAAAAGTTGAAAATTATCGTATTCCCAAACTGGAGATTTATAGAATTTTGTCCATAGTCAGGAGAAAAGTAATCGGGATGAATTTTAAGAATATATTCAACTCCCGGTAAATGAGTGTACCCGTATACCAAAACTATTATCGCTGCGATGAATCCGGCAATTGGACCTGCAACACCGATATCGAACATGGTTTTGTTATCCCGAACGGCAGAACGAGTTTTTATTACCGCACCCATTGTTCCAAAATTCAGAAAACCGGCAATCGGAGGAAAAGGAATAAAATACGGTAGGGTTGTATCCACTTTATGAAACTTAGCCGCAAAATAATGCCCGAACTCATGCACACCAATAATAAAAAGCACTGAGAATGAATACGGAACCGCCTGCATCAATTCACCAATCGAATAGGGACCGGGTGTCGGACTTATCCATTCCATTCCGGCAAGAATAGTTGTAATGATCGAGACCAAGAATAATAAAATATGAATAAGCGATGAATATTTTTTTACTTGCAATTTTAATCCTATTTCAGATGATCAGTATTTTCGTCCTTTCCACTCAACTTTTCTGTCTATCAATAGGACGAAAGGAATTGTGAAAATGTATAAGATGAAATAAATTTCGAATATTAAAAAATCTTTTAACTTTAATTTAAGATTTAATTTTCTATAAACCGGTGCTAGGAAGAAATAATCTATAAAAATTTTGAACGCGAACAATGACAATGCAGAAGTTGAATAGAAGAACGGTGTAAGCATCATACATACATGTGCTACAAATCCCGTAGTCATTACCCAATAACCGGCAACGCCGCTTTCCAAACCTCCAACACTCCAGCGCTTCTTCTGTTTGAACAACGATTCATAAGTAGAACAAGGTTTCGATGTAACCAATGCACCGGCATCAACAGGATAAAGGATTTTATATTTCTTTAATTTGTGTGTTGCCATCAGCAAATTAAAATCTTCCGTTACGGAAAATTTAAGCGATGCATAACCGCCAATTTCATCATACACAGATTTGCGGTACGACATATTGTTGCCAATGCAGCTTAACGGTTCTCCCAAGTTCATCGATCCGCTTGCAATTGTAAGGAGGTAAATAAAATCAATAGACTGCATTGCCGCAAAGCTGCTGTATTCCTGCTGGTTTGTCATTCCATTCACAATGGCAACATCATCAGAAACATAATACGACGCTATTGTTTTTGCCCAGTCCGGTGAAACGACACAATCTGCATCGGTTGTCATAATAATTTCACCTGTCGCTTTTTCTATTCCATTTGCAATCGCTAAGGTCTTCCCTTTCAACTCTCCGATATTTTTCTGTGTTACAACCTTTATAAAATTGGGTTTGTCTTTAATAAAGTCATCTACGATCTTTCCAGTATTGTCGGTTGATTTATCATCCACAATTATTATTTGTAATTTCCCTTCAGGATAATTCAACTTGCTTAACGAAACCAAACAGTCGAGGATATTTTCTTCTTCATTTCTAGCCGCAACTATAACACTTGTCGTGGGAAGTTTATCGTCACTTAACTTTGGATAATTTTTTGCAGCCCCGATCGTAAACAAAACGGTTTGAATAAAATAAAAAGAGACAGCTACTAGAAATATTATTTCAAACATTCTGAAGTCTCTCCGAATTCAAAACAGCGTTTGTCTGCTGCTTCAACAATAAAGTCAATTGAAGCTTCGATAATATCTTTTGATTTTTCACTATCATGTAAAACAATAATCGAATTTTTTGTTAGATAATTTTGAACAGCAAATTTAACGATATTTAAATCATTTTTGTAATCATAAGTTAGCAGCGACCACATAATATTTTTTAATTGATGTTTCTGCATAAATCCACTTGTACGAAAATCAAATTTTCCGTGCGGTGGACGAAAGAACTGGGGAACGACTTCTGTCTCTTTCCGAATTATTTCAGAGCATAACTTGATCTGTTCATCAATCTTTGCTCTACTCGTGAAAATTATATTTCCGTGCGAATATGAATGATTACCGATCGTATGCCCCTCTGCAATTATTTGTTTAACCAAATTAGGATATTTGTTTACATTTTCGCCTACACAGAAAAAGAGAGCTTTGATATTGTGTCGGTTGAGCCGATCCAAAATTATTTTCGTACTGCCTGGATTCGGTCCATCGTCAAATGTGAGAAGTAACTTATCAACTTTGGATTCCCATACAAAATTGTTAAATATCCGCTGCAGTATTTTCGGTGGTGTATAAAATATTTTCATTTGTTTATATTCATAATAGAACACTGATTAAACAGATTTTACTGATTCTCACAGATTATTTTCAATTCTTAATTCCTTTTATCTTTTCAACTCTCTCTCTTTCCAAGTAAAATTTCCAAACGCCCCTGAAACAGCAGAATAAATAATGTATGGGATATGCAGCAGTTCAGCAAGTAGGAATAAACCCAAAGAAATTTTCTCTATCAGAATTCCTACCCCTTTTTTAATTACAGAATATTCAGTGAACATTTTGGCAAGCAGACTTAATATAAAAGTATAAAAGAATATTTTATCAATAAGGAATCCCAATAATAATTGAGCAATTAACCCGATATAAAAGATAAAGATAAGAAACAACTGGGCAACAATTCCTTTGTTTTTGTAAAAGAGTCCTTTGCTCGCCCATCGTTTTCTCTGTTGTGCAAATGCCTCCAAACTCTCATTTGGTTTTGTGCTTACGAGTGCATCTTTTTTAAAACAAAACTTGACTTCATAATCTGTATCTTGAGCTATCTTCTGCATTAACAACTCATCGTCACCGGATGAAAGCCCCATTAAATCTTTATAACCGCCGACTTCATCAAAAACGGATTTACGAAAAGCTAAATTTGCCGATGAACAGATGATAGGAGTTCCGTTACCAATCAGTCCGGCACCGGAAAGAATCAAACCGGCAAATTCCAACTGTTGCAGTTTACCAAATAATGTTTTATCAGAATTGAATTTTACCGGACCGGAAACCAACCCGGTATTTTCCGAAAACTCTGAAAGTATTGTGCTTATCCAAGTCGGTTCGTTTGTGCAGTCGGCATCGGTTAATAGTATTATTTCTCCGTTTGCTTTTTCTATTCCTAATTCAATAGCTCGTTTTTTATGCGCCCTGCTTAAGTCGCTTTCTTCAACAGAATAAACAAGAATATTAAACTCTGAAATTGAATTTTCTAGTTTCTGCTTTGAGTCGTCATCCGAGTTATCATCAACATAGATAACTTCGTATTTATCCTTAGGAATGTTTTGATTTTCTAAACATTTAAGATTATCTAATATTGTTTCCGATTCGTTTCTGAATGGAATTACAACTGATATAAATTCTTTAATTCTATTAGATGGTTTTTGCACTTCTATTTTCAAGAGCCCTCTTCTGATCTTACGGAGAAAGTTCAAATAATAAAGCAAAAGCAGAATAAATAATATGACTGAAATTGTTATCACTCAATTCCTCTTGAATAATAATAACAATCCGACAATAGAAGGAATTAGCAAGTTGATAGTGAACAAACTGAATGCCGCATTAAATCCAACTGCGGAAGAATAGCCCAGACTTTGTAAATAATAAACAGCTGCGCCTTCTCTTACACCAAGCTCCCCTAACGCAATCGGCGGAATTACAATCTGCGTAAATATTATAAGATTTGCGACAAAGAAAAACTTCATGAACTCGAAATCACCGCTAAACGCAGAAAGAAGGAAAGCCATTTGTGTTGTAAAGGTCAAGTGATAAACTAATGAAACCCCCATCAATTGTATTAGTGTTTTCTTATCAATACTGCGAATGAAAGAAATCTTTTCGATCAACTTAGTTAAAAACTTTATCCCTTTTAATTTTGCTCGCAGCTTATTTGAAATATCCGAATCGGAAAGGAGCAGCATTAATGGAACTATTACAATAACCAAATAAACGACTATCAATAAAACTGTAACAGTCGTAGAAAAAGAGAGTAATTCCTTGAGAAAAATAATGAAGAAACTTCCGCCAATTGTTACAACAAAAAAGATCGGGATAAATTTATCAACCGCTGTGGCAATCACAATATCAATAACCTTAACTTCTTTTAGCGAAAGCGCTCGCGCAAGATACTCGCCCGATTTCATTGGCGTAAAAATCCCTCCGCTGATACCGTAAAAAATCGATAGCCAAATTGATCTATCATCTTCAATATTAAAATATCTTTTTAAGAGAATTTTCCATTTTGTAAACTGGAAGAACAAATTAAATGGCAGCAGTATAACCGCCAAACTTAAAAGTATGTAATCGGCTTTTGCAAAAGTCTCGGCAATTTTTTTTGGATCGACATATACGACTAAAAATATTATTATCCCTAAACCTATAATGAGTTTAGCTGCAATTTCTATTCGTTTTCTGGTTATATTATTCACAATATTTTTAATCTTTTAACAAATTTTCAAAAACGACAAAACCTTTTGAAATAACTTTTTAAAATAGTAAAATTTTATGCCGTATTAATACTTAGATTTAGTTTTATGCATTCATTGAAAAGCAAAATAGCACTTCTGTTTTTTACGATCTTTATCCTTTTTATTCTTGGTGAAGTTTCAATTAGGGTCCTAGCGGAAACTGATCTGGACGACAATATTATTTTTCGCGATGTTCAATTCAAACCATATAAATTACCGAGAAAAGAAACTGCAAAAAAACTGCAACAATATTCAAGAAATGAACAGAACAGCCGCCTTTTGTTCGATAAAGAACTAGGATGGATTCCGCACAGTAATTTTACCTCTTTTGACAGCATGTATATCTATAATAATGACGGAATCAGATCAGCTTCATCGTCAGATATTGTGCAGAACAACAATGCAATAACAATAATGTTTTTCGGCGACTCATATGCTCACGGCGACGAAGTAAATTATAACGGAACGATAGAATATTTTCTTCAAAAACTTTTTTCTGAACAGAATATAAATGTGCAAGTATTAAATTTTGCTGTCAGCGGTTACGGTATGGACCAAGCGCTGCTGCGTTGGGAGAAAGTAAAAGATAAATATAAACCCGATATTGTGATATTAGGCATCCAATTTGAGAATGTAAAACGGAACATAAATATTATCCGTCCGCTCTATTCTCCCGTAACTCAAATACCGTTTACAAAACCACGATTTATTATCAAGGAAGACCAATTAGTTTTAATTGATAATCCTGCAAAGAAAATTAATGACATCATAGAAATTTTAAACAACTTTGATAGTTGGGAATTAAAAAAGTATGAAGGGTTCTACAATCCGGATGATTATCAGAGTTCATTTTTTTATAACAGCCAGTTGATATCTTTCACCAGTTCTGCTCTTGATAGAATATTCAACGAGCATGAATACTTTTCTAAAGGTAGCGAAAGTTATGATGTAACGGTCAAATTGATAAAACGCTTTAAACAGAGTGTTGAAGAAGAAGGCGCTGGATTTATTGCAGTTCATCTTCCGATAATTGAGGATTTTACAATTTC
>QILJ01000226.1 GCA_003233295.1 Ignavibacteria bacterium
GCGGCGGTTTCATCGGGCTTATTCAAATATTCTTTGAACATGAACTGCCCGCGTACCGCAATTTCACCAATTTCTCCATCAGGCACTTCTTTGTGGGATTCATCGACAATTCTCAACTCAAAAGGTTCCGCAATTTTACCTGCAGAATTTATTAACCTATCCATATCGTCGCCGATTTCAGTATAAGTAACAAAACCGCAAAGTTCAGTACTGCCGTAACCGGTAATGAGCTCTGCCCCGATCTTTTTACAAATACCTCCCAACACATCTATCATAATTTTCGGAGCGGCTGCCCCACTCCAAACAAAGTGTTCTACATGACTAAAATCAGTCTCCTTAAATTGCGGCTGCTTCATTTGTAGTAAAAACATAACCGGCACTTGTCCTAATAATGTAATGCGTTCTTGTTCTATCATTTTCAGCGATTCAACAGGATGAAAACTATCCATCATCACATTGCAGCCTCCAACCATAATTGTCGCGAATCCTATCTCCACATCAGCGGCAACATGGTTGATGGGAAAGTGAAGCAGCGCCCTAGTTTTATTATGCAGATAGAATTTCTGTACCTCAACTTTAATATTTTCAATAATGCTTTTATGAGTATGAACAACCCCTTTTGGGCGTCCGGTAGAACCCGAAGTGTACATCAGCAGCGCCCTGTCATCTGCCTGCGCCGAAGCAGTCCTTTCTTCCAGTTCGGCTACCAATGATTCACGGGTTCTGCTGACAAACTCATTGAAATTTTCAGTTCCAGGGAAGGCATCTCCGATGATCATTGTTTTTTTGATAAAAGGAAATTCATCCATTAGTGTGATTATTTTTTCAGACAGATCATTCCCCATAAACGAACGCAAGGTAATCAACACGGTTGGTTTGCTATCAGCGATTTGGTAGCGTAGCTCATCCAGTGTAAATTTTGGATTTAAACCAACCCATATAGCTCCAACTTTATTAGCTGCCATATATGTGGTCATAAACTCATTCTGCGCCATCGCCAAGAAAGCGATACGGTCACCTCTCTGCACACCGATATCCAAGTATGCTAGAGCAATTCGATCCATTTCTGCTTTGAATTCGCTCCACGATAAACTCTGATTCCCAGAAACAAGGGCTTCAGCGTTAGGTGTTTCATGCGCCCATTTTTCAATGTAATGCCAAGTTTGATTTAATGTTTTCCAGATCATAAGTTTCTCTCTATTTTCTGTATAAATTCTAAATATTTTTTATTCGTGCATAACCGTTTTTAATTACAATTTGCTCTTGATCCCCAAGAACACGAAAAAACAGATCTGTAAACTCTCCATTATCCTTGCAACTCAATAGCTGTATTCTGATATCTGTATCCGGTAGTATCATACCAGCGAAACTGCAGGCAAGCACATGCAGTGTAACTGGATTGCCCTTTCCATAACGATTGAGTAGTTCTCGTGCTGCGAAAGCTAGAGCAGCAGTACCTTGAAGAATGATACCAGGCAATCCGACCTCATGGGCAAATTTTTGTGATGTATGAATGGGAAAAACGATATTCGTACATCCATCGTAAATATAAGGAAGCAGCGGGTCTATCCTAATGGTCTGCTGCCAAATAGGCACTTCCACTTCCGGGGAAGGTGGAATTTGGGGCAGCATTTCCTCCCCGGCTCCTGCATCCGTACAGGTGACACCGCGCATCATTCCGCCGATATATTCTGTAAATACTGGTTTTCGATCCTGGTTGACCGCATCAAATCGTATGATGATGTTGGTCCCGGATTTACTTGGTAATATAGCAGCAATGACTCCGCTGATTCGTAATTCATCTCCCGGTTTAATGGGTATGTGAAATTGGAGATACTCGCTGTAATGTACTTGTGTGCGTAAAATCTCTATCGGGAAATCATCAGCGTCAATATATTCCGATAATCTTTCCAGAATAGACCAGGTGACTGCCACACTGTACATTGGCGGCGCAACGATGCCTGATTCCTGTTCATCGTTGAAGTAACGGGGATTATTATCGTTAACAGCTGCCGCATAATTCATTGTGTCGCGCCAGTTGACCACAGTGCTGTATTCTTTGAGTGAACAACCAAAAAATTTTGAACTTATCTTCATATCATTTTATTTTTATTTTCTTTTCAGATTTTTACTGCTCTGCTATGTGTCAAAAATTTTTAGTTAACTCGCAATTCCAATTGGAGAAAAATAGATCATAATTGCGGCAATGATAACTATTACAATTATACTTAATACCATATCCGTGTTGTTCCAACTTTTTCTGGATTTTTCTCTATCGCTTAAAACCGTTGTCCCATATGTTAATCCGTTTATTTTATCATAGTCCGGAGTTGCCGTTGTATATGATACTCCTACAAGCAAAATAATACTAAATATAAAGAGATAAACTGCAAAATAAAGAAAGTTCACATCTGCAAAATAATAAATAAAACTTCCTGGGGTTAAATCGTCTTTGAATACTTCCATTACTAACCTGAACATTCCAACAAGGAATCCACCAACTAGAGCAGTAATGGCGCCTTTCGCATTAATTCTTTTCCAGAATATTCCAAGCAGGAATACTGCTGCGATCGGAGGTGCAATATAAGATTGAACACTCTGTAAGTAATGATATAACTGACCTGAAATTACCTGCATGACCGGTATCCATATTATTCCAAAAACTACTAGAACTCCAGTTGCAATTCTGCCAATAACTACTAACTTCTTTTCTGAAGTTTCCGGTTTCAATTTTTTATAAATATCTATTGTAAAAAGTGTTGAGCTTGAATTAAAAACCGCAGCTAGAGAACTCATTAAAGCCGCTAATAAACCACCGGCAATCAAACCTCTGAACCCTGATGGTAATAATGTTTTAACTAGTGTCGGGAAAGCTTGATCAGAAGACGCATAATCCAATTGACCAGACTGAAGCAATGCATAGGCAATAATTCCCGGGATGATAAAAATGAAGAACGGCAACAATTTTAGATATGCAGCAAAAATTGTCCCGCGTCTCGCTTGCTGTTCATCCCTCCCGGCAAGCACACGCTGCACAATATATTGATCAGTACACCAATACCAGATCCCGACAATGGGTGAAGCGAGCACCATACCCAGCCAAGGAAAATCCGGATCACTCAATGGCAGGAAAAGATTAAAATGACCGCTGCCGGCGGTAGCGACTAAATTATCCCACCCTCCAATTTGAGATAAACCCATTATTGTTATTGTAACCGAACCAATAATAAGCACACCTGCCTGAATTGTTTCGGTATAAATCACTGCTCTTAAACCACCTAAGACAGTATATATACCCGTAAGGATTATCACGATCAATGCACCCGTCCAGAATTCCACTCCCATTAAAGTTTCAAAAACCACAGCGCCGGCATATACCGTTACGGAAATTTTTGTAAATACATAAGCAATAAGAGAAATTACCGACAAGAACCAGCGGGTTGATGGGGAGTAACGTTTTTCCAAAAATTCAGGCATAGTAAAAACGCGGCTTCTCATGTAAAACGGAATAAACACCCATCCAAGTATTAAAGCAATGTACGAGTGAAGTTCATATTGTCCCATCACAACGCCGGTTTCAGCGGCAGTACCCGCTAAACCTACAATATGCTCCGAGCCGATGTTAGAAGCAAATATCGAAGCGCCAATCACAAACCACCCGGCATGACGACCAGCAAGAAAATAATCTTCTGTCGATTCTTGTTTTTGTTTAATCACCCACCATGCAATTCCAAGAATTACAGAAAAGTATAACCCAATAACAATCCAATCCAATAGTGTAAATGTATTCATATATTTTCCTTCACATTTTTTTTAGAAAATCTTGATACTAATAATTATTTCAAATTCAAATATTCTATTTAACTTATCTTTAAGCATTTGTTCCTTTATCGCTGTATTCTCATTTCGTAACTATATTAGGAATATTTTTTATCCTTTCAGCCGTAGCAGGAAGAAGAACCCGGAACCCCACAAAATCGTAGTCACCATAATGGTCACCGGCATCACAATAACGACTAGCCGATCTACAGTAACGCGCATAACTTCCAAAGTATCCTCCTCGAATAACGTGGGATGAGCCGCTTTCCGGTCCTAGAGGATCAACTACTTTTTCCGTATCTCGTTCTGTTACCCAATAATCCTCGCACCACTCAGAAACATTTCCGTGCATACCTTTAAGTCCCCATGGATTCGCCAGTTTTACTCCAACCGGTTTTGTGCCAGATCCGAAATATGATGATGAACCTCCATTGTTGCCGCGCCACCATAAATATTTATCCAATGTCTTTGAGAAAGAATCTCCTGCATCTGAAGCATCAAGTGCATCACCAAATGAAAACCGTGTTGTTGTTCCAGCTCGGCAAGCATATTCCCATTCAGCTTCTGTCGGCAGTCTAAATCCATCAGCATCGGGTTTACGTTTCCAAGTGACCTCATCATAGACCGGTTTATATCCATTTATCCGACTTAGCACATTACAAAATTTTGCCGCTTGCTCCCATGTGATACTTTCAACAGGATTATCAGGCTTTCCTCTATATTGTGAAGGATTAGTACCCATAACATTTCCCCATTCAGCTTGCGTGACTTCATGCTCACCTAGAAAATACGGTTGGGAAATGGTGACGTTACTTATTACTTCCGCTTCACTTAGTGAACCACGCTCGTTGATCGGAGAACCCATTTGAAAACTTCCCGACTGAATCAAAATCATTTCAAGCGTTTCTCCATGAGTAGAGTCCTTAATTTCTGCTACAACATTCTTTTCACTTCTTGGAATATGTGTATTTATTATTTCTTGTTCTGCTTCCACTCTTTTAAGGGCTTCTTTCGACCAGACAAATAATTGATTGTGACCATTTACTGAATGAGACTGTGTTGATCCAATTATTTCTTGCCGTAATGATAGATCATTATTTGGAATAATTACGGCTACCCAAGGTTCATCTATTGATTTCATTTTTGCTTTCCAAACCGTAGTGGTCGGTTTGTTTTTATCTATCTCAATCATACCATCAAAACTTTTACTCTGGAGATTAAATACACGAATAGTATATTTGAAAACCTCTGTTTCCGTTGCTGCTGTTGTTATTGTTATCGAGACAGAACCATCTTGCATAGTTTCTTGTGAGAGTGTAAATTTTAAATTACTAACTTGCTTTTTCTCGTCTAAATTGGTTTTATAATTTTTTGAGAATTCAGACATATCGTTCATTAAACTTAACCAACGAATAGCTGGATGAACCCAAACTTCTTTAAAACAAGATTGATTTTCGCTTGCCCAATACGGCACATCGCGATTGAAATAGGTTTGTATCCCAACTGGTAGAGCACCTACAATATTTCCAGAAGTTGGACTATAAAGCAATTGGTTGTCGTAACCTTCACCAAGCATTATACTTTGAGCAAATGGGTTTTTGCCAACGACCCATTCCATACCGCTTTGCGCTAAATTAAACAAGCTTGAATCACGTCTTAAAACAGCGGCAGTAGATAAAGCTTTAACTTGTGAAAGAAGCACTGCGTTATTACCACGATATGTCTGACTCCACCAGATTGGAAAACGACGAATAAAATGAGTTTTATTTATTTGAAACCCATTTTGAATCTGTTTAAGATATGCGGCGGATTTAGATTCATTAATATCGTAAATAGATGCAGGTGTAATAAAGTAAGGCTCATTAATTGCGGAGACTGTTTTTTGATACTCAGAATATAGTGATACAGCTGAATACCATTTTATCCAATCAGGGTGATCTGGGAATAAATTACAAAGCTGTGATAAAGCGACTATTGGAGATTGTTCGTGACTATCATGAGAATAATGAACAATACTCTTTTTATCAGGAGTTGTATAGAAGAATCCGGCTACTGGCAAGTTCCATGATGTTATTTTTCTCTGTTGACACGCTAGAATGATCTTACCATATTCCACAGCAGAATTTGCATAAGAAGTTTTTCCTGTGGCTTTATATAATTCTATGGCAGCGTTTACTGCAAACGCCGCTGTCTTCAAATCTTTAACCTCAGTTACGAAATCCCAATCTTGTTCTGCAGCTTGCAAAGCTTGAGAAGCAAGTTCAGGTCTTTTATTGGAAAGAATGCGACCAGCACTCGCCTCTGCTGCAGCTGCTAATAAATTAGCATGGGCACTATTTTTTGCCTCCCACACAATATCATCCATGTTGCCAATTATTCCATCAGTCCAAAGATCCATGGTTGTCCAAACAGCCCTGTAACCGTCTCCAAAACGGGTTTTAAGCAGCCAGTCAAGACCCCATAGCGCTTCCTCAGTTAATCGAGATGCCAAAGCTGTATCCTGCTCCCCTACTAATTCAGCAAGACTAAACATAACATTAGTCGCTTCCGCTGTGTTGGTGAGTCCTTGTGAAAGGTCGCCCGCATCATGCCAACCACCGTTTATAACAATTTGCTTACCATCATGTGCTACCATCAAATCACGATGACAAGTTGCATGGATCCCCGGTATTTCATATCCGCATCGTTCAGCATATAAAAAATTTATCGATTTCCATATCGATTCCAACCAGATATCATCTTTGATACGAATTGGAGGAGATGCTGCTCCTTCAGCTTTAATTATGTACATCCCCGGTTTTCTAACATCTGAAAAATCTAATACTTGATAGCTACCCAGAAGTGTTTTAACTTCTTCAATTTGTTTAGTTAAAACTACTTCGTTATTCTCCACATCCAGAAGTTGGAAAGTATCTCCGGTAATCGTACTGCTGATAGCTGTTTTCTTAGCCTCAGGTGTATAGCCACTTTGACTAGCAGCAATTCTTCCTGGAGCAACTTCCCATCCTTCAAAATAATCAGGTTTCACACTCTGCAGTTCTAATTTGTCAATATCAAAACGAGCAGTATGAGAAACACCCGGTTCTCTACCGCGAATCCGGTAGTGGAATTCTAATGCTTCCACTTTGTGTCTAATAATTTGCGGTATCTCCCATATAACGTGATTCCATTGGTCAGGTTTAAGCAGATAGTAATGAAAATTCTCTAACTTATACGGAATTTTTATCGTTGGATCAGGCTCTACTTTTAAAACGATACCCATGGAAATGATTTGCGCATTTGGCTGATTAGGATAGACCCAAAAGGAAATTCTGTTATATTCGCTCCAATCCTCTTGTTGAAATGCACGACGTAGAACTGCTGTTCCCATCGGACGACCGCTGCTTGGTTTGCTAGTCAAAGTCGGAGAGATAAGACGAATAGATTGTGCTCCATCTTTAGCACGCTGCCTTGTAAATACCATTCGACCATATCCATGGTGTGACCAATTAGCTTCATCTTCCATGTCGTCCAACAGACGTGAAGCAAGTATAGGCTTTTTAAGCTGACGATATGCTGCAGTCAGCTCTATGTCCATTGGAATCGGCATTTGCATTAAGCTAGGGGATGCTTTATCGTAACTATTTTCCTTTCTCACTTGATCAATATTCTGAGCATTAGCAGTATACACCCCAAAGATCATCGCTCCGAGAATCAACTTAGTTACAACAAAGTTAAAAAATAGCTTCATCTATCTTTCCTTTTTGATTAATCAAAGCAGTTTTATTTATTTTCAAAATAACGGTTTCCCTTTTTCTTGGTCTTAAAACACAATTAATTAAAATCCTTCAAAAATTTGACTTCCCACTGAATATTTTCTTTTCAATCTCTTCAAGAGATTTTCCTTTAGTCTCTGGCACATACTTCCAAACAAAGAGAAAAGTCACAATGCATAATGATGCAAAGATAAAATATGGCAACGCACCGTTAAATACTTCATGATTAAATTCACTATTATTAACTACCGGGAAAGAATTTGTAACAATAGCATTAAATAGCCACATTGCACCAACTGCTATTGCCATACCTATATTTCTTAGGTTATTAGGAAATATTTCTGATATTAGTACCCAAACCACTGGTCCCATTGATAAAGCAAATGAACCGATAAATGCTAATATTGCTAGAAGAGAAACAATTCCTAATTGATTTGAATAAATAGATAATCCCAAAATTGTGAGACTCAAAAACATTCCAATTGATCCGGTAATTAATAATGGTCTTCTTCCCCATTTATCCACTGTAAAAATAGCAACAAATGTAAATAGTAAATTAACTGCGCCTACCCAAAGTTGCTGCTTAAGCGCATCTTCCGGTCCATAACCTAGAGCACCGCTAAATATTTCTGCACCGTAGTAGAGAATTGCATTAATTCCCGTAACTTGCTGTAACATAGCCAACACGACACCGATAAATAATATGAACAACATACCTTTAGCAAATATAGAACGGAAACCTGGATTAACATTTGCCGCTACTGATTGTTTTATTTCATCAAACTCAGCTTCAGCTTCTTCCTTATCAAGAACTATTTTTGATATAACCTTTTTTGCATCATTTTCTCTTTCCTTCAAAAACAACCATCTTGGACTGTGCGGTACGGTAAATAAGAATACGAAATATGCAATTGCGGGTAGTAGCTCTGACCAAAACATTACTCGCCAACCGTCATTAACGTTTTGGGTATGAAGTTGTGCAATCGAATCAGTTTCAATTCCACTGCCAATAAAATATGTTACAAGGAATACAACAAAAAATCCAATGACAATTGCAAGTTGGTAGAGCGTAACTAATTTACCTCGTTGTTTTGCTGGAGCTATTTCTGCAATATACATTGGCGCGGTCATTGACGCCATACCAACTCCAAGTCCACCAATAATTCGATAAACACTTAATTCTGTAAGCGAGTCGGCAATTCCAGATCCCAAAGCAGATATAGTAAATAGAATTGCTGAGATTATTAGTGCATATTTTCTACTATATCTATCACTTAAGTACCCGGCGGCAGCGGCTCCAATTAGGCATCCATAAAGAGCGCTGCTTACAGCCCAGCCTTGCTCTGATGAAGACAAATTAAAATACTCAGTAAAATAGAGTTGAGCGCCACTAATTACACCGGTATCATAACCAAATAACAGTCCACCCAGAGCAGCAACAAACGAGATGCGATAAATAAATAATGTGTTGACAGATTGATCTTTCAAAATATATTCTTCTATTTATTTTATTTTTCAATACCAACGTTGCGTGCAACGCTTCTACTTTATGGGATAAACACTTCCCACTCTTTCTCTTTCAAATACGGTTTAGACACATATTGGAATACATCATGATTCTTCTCAAATGTTTTATAAACCGCTTCACCTTTTATAATTCCAAATTGTGAATAATCATTTGGATTCTTTTTTATCAAATCAGATTTTTCGTATTCTGGATTTGAATGCCATGATATTTCTCCATTATCAGTTACAAGTGGATACCACGCAAGACCTCCGTGAGCACGGACTTTATCATATTCAAAGCCATATTCTCTATCGCACCATGCCCCAAACGTAAGTGGCTGCGATTGGTCCGCACTAATTGTTGCATGTGCCCAATTCGGAGGAACGATAACTACATTGCCGGTTTCTGCATAAACAGCAAAACATTTACCTGGATTATTATTAGCGAACTCCTGCATATAGATTATTGCTTTGCCTGTCCAAATCTCATAAATTTCTGGAGGCGACCATCCGCTATGACTAGACTTTCTGTGAATGTGACCTTGGCTGCGTATTGGTTCTTTACCCAATTTACCAGCAGAATATGTAACAGCTCCAAACAAAAGCATTTTTTCTTTTAGAGTTTGCAGATGTTCAATCTTTCCAACATCCAT
>QILJ01000240.1 GCA_003233295.1 Ignavibacteria bacterium
CATCTTTAAAATACTCTTTAAGCAGCCTTACTGCTTCTAGCCAGATTTGAATGTATTTGTAATTTTCAACATTTACTGGTTTAAGATTTTTCACATCATCCATACTTGTAATATTTCCCTCATTTGAGCGAGCAGGCTCATCGACTGGAAAATCTATTGGAACACCAACAGCCCCAGCTAATGTTACTGTATCAATATCTATAAGTATTCCATCATACTCGTATTTCTCAACAGAATCAATAAAACAGTTTGCAATAATTTTAGGATCGTTTCTGTATTGCTCCATTGTAACACCAAACTCATGGGCAGCCATCATAAAATTGTGAAGCATAATTGGCGTAGTATCAGTCTTCTCTCCCTTCATAGCTGCTTTTATTCTTTCATATCCTTTCATAATGTTTCCCTTAAATTTTAAATTGTCATTCCTTATATTTCTCCAGATAAAGAATGTTTAATTCATTCCATAGTAAATTTCATTAACCGTTCTGTAATCTGTAGTTTAACGTATCTTTTAAGATGTTCTGGATAACATAATTCCCGCGGGGAAGGACCAACATATTCGGATTTTTTACCGGACATTATTTCGGTCCTGGAAATGAATTCCAGATTGAGAAAAAGGGCGCATATTCTGGAGCGGGTGTTCCAAAATCTCCAAGCTCAATGATAAAATCGGGTTTTGCAATTTTCATGCTGTCAATAAAGGCAGTAATCCGTTTTTCCGAATCGTGCATTGTAGGAAGATGCACATCAGAACACATTCCTATCTTTACGGTTTTTACTTCTCTTGGGGTTGAACAATTGGTAAAGATAAAAAGCACAAATGTTATAATTATGAATATGAGTTTTTTCATTTTCTTATTACCAGTATAAATGAATAACCGAACATGTTAATTCCTTCTAGGCTCACTGATAACACCTAAAAATCTTCCCATCCAATATGGAAACAAAAAGGTATCGCCAGCGCTAAGTTCACTTTTTCTATCACCGGCATCAAGCTTGAATAGATTCCTGTTATACTTAAGCTCGGGTCTTTCATCAGGAGGTAATAATTCGGTTGTTATCTGTCCCCAAAAATTCTTATCAACAAACTCAATATCCTTTCTATGACTGTTCTTAACAGCAAATTGTATCATATCCATCGGCCACTCTTTCAGTGTCCAAATGGCTTCATCCAAATCGAACTCTTTTGCCCCGGTCATTGCATAAGTAAAATTCCACACTGGATTTTTCTCAGGTCTTTCCCATTCCCAATGATCTCTTATTGCCTCTCTGTATTTGCTTTTCAAAGTATCGTTAAAAGCATCTGGATATAAAGCCCAATAAGCTAGGAAATACATCTCATCATCGGAATGATTCCATTCTTCGGAAAGCATTTTACTCCAATTATCCGCATCTTTTGGCGCTTGTCCGATCTCGCTAAAAGAACGAGTTAAATTTTCAAGATATCCATACTTATTCATGAGTTCAAAAGCCTTCTCCTTGAATATTTTTTTTCCGGTATGTTTATAAGCACTTTGTAAAAAAGCTATCATGTTGGAAGAATAAACCTTCCTATCCCCGATCATTGTTCCGAAACGGTTTACATACTCCGGATTCCAACGCCCCCACAACGAAGGTTTGCCATTGTAATCAACTAAGCAAAGGTTGTTCTTTACGATATAGGTCATCAGGTCATCTAAAATTTTAACAGCACGTTTTTTCCAATCCTTATCATCAATGTATTCAGCGATAAGCGTCATTGCAAAAATCTGCCCGACAGTCTGATCGCTGCTTGCCGTTCCTCTCCAATCCCAGTTTTCATCGGCATGATACCAATTTGCTACATTATTATATCCGGGATACCAGTAATCTTCAACATACGATCTGTACTCCTTACCAAATTCTTGATAGCCTTTTCTTTCAAAAGTGCGTCCGAATAGACCAATACTATCATTAATTGTATGCAGCTTTTCCATAGCTTCAAATGACTCATAGCAATTCTGTTTTGCTTTTTCCGAGCCTGTGGCAAGATACCTAAAAAGCTGGCTTGCTAAATACATTGCGGTCCAAAGATTGTCACTGTCTGCTTTCCTCAATACATTCGTCGAGAGGTCATGATTTTTTAGTGATGTAACATTAGCATTTATTCCGTATCTAATATGTCTTTTACGAACCTGCTTTTCAAAGTGCATTGCTTTATCCTCAAGCGTCATTTCCCGGAAGCATATCTGTCCAACTCCTTTATTGGTAAGAATAAGGACTGATTTATCAGGCCCGGTATTTATACCAACTACTCTTTTCCCGGGCAGCCATCGCTCACCATTATAGTAATTGAATTTACCATCGTTACGTAACATGAACGCCCCTTTAGTTGAACCAAACCATAAATTTCCGTGTATCTCTTTTATAGCCGTTAACTCGGTCCACGGCAATTTATTGTTAAGTTCTTTTAGCACATTACCTAAATGATCAATCACTAAATATCCGTTATTTGTCCCGATGATTATTTTTTTACCATTTTCAGATAACTCAAAACATGTGAAATTTTTCTTTCCAAATATTGGTTTTAATATTCGAGTACTTATAGAAAATGAATAAATAGAATTAGCTCCGAGAATCAAAAAAGTATTATCTACTTTACTATACTTTATGGAAATGATTTTTTCATTATCTAATTGTCCATTCCACTCTTTCTGTTTATCACTTATGTATGAAAGTCTTTTACCATCCGAGATCATAAAACTAAAATCCGTACTACCGCATAAAATATTAGCTGAAGGAAGATCATGTTTTATAAACAACTTACCTGCCCATGCATTACTTAATACAGCTTTATTCGTAAGATAGACAAATTGATCTTTATACGTAATTAGATCAACTATTTTCATATCCCTCATTGGAGTGTAATTCATGTCCGGAGTTAAGTTGCCCGGATATTGTAAGTGTCCATTGTTTGTCCTAAATAATTTGTTAGATGCTAAAACTTGAACAACTCCATTGCGATCTGAAGCAGCTTTTGGGGAAGTTATATCTTCGTCATCGAAATAAAACTTAACAGCGTAATCCTGTAAGTAAGGAACATCTTGATATATAGGTTGATTATTTGATTCCTTCTTTGAGTTACAGCTTATACTTGTTAGTACTATCAATAAAACGGCAATCCATTGGATACTTTTCATTCACCTTTCCTTATTATCTTTTTATCAGCCAAATATCAGAAATTCTTGAATAGTTTCTCCAATTGAGATGTGATTCCTCAGGGATATCAAATGTCATTTTGATTTTCCCATCACCTACTAAAATTCTTGGAATAACAAACTCTTTGAATTTTTCAACTTCCTTATTATACAAAACCGGTTCCAGTCTTTGACCATCAATTCTCAACAATGCATCTCCATAACCTGTAATGCGAACAATATAACGTCCATTCGGGTCAAGGTCTTCGTATTCAAGAACCGGACTATTTTGGTAAACCAACGATGATAACCTCAATCTACTTTCTCCATGATCAAACCATGCAAAATCTGTTGCATCCGGAATAGTGCTTTTTACATGCGGGCTATTAGCAATATTCGAGATGTCATCGTAATAACTACCGATACCGGGATTCTCCCAAGCACGTATTATTTCCAGTTTTTCTTTTTGTTCCTGCTCTGGCGACATTTGTTTTATTTTATTAAATTCATCTGTATACCATCTTCTGTTGTTCAAAGGACGATCAACGAAATCCAAAATAGCTCCTCTCTCGGCTCCGCTGGCATTATAGAGCTTTACGCTGGTCTGTAGTCCAATGATATTAAACAGATCTTCACAGTAGTTTTCAATCTGCTTTTTCATATTCTGTTCAATAGGTTTTGTAGCGGCTTCGTTTATCTTTTCCAAAGATTTCTTCATGGCTGTCTCAATACCAAGCTTATCAACTTGTGCTAAAATTTCGTTCGCTTCTTTTTCTAAATTCTTTTCGTTTATCAGTCTCCGACGAATGTAAGTATCATAGTCAGCTCTTAACTGAAGCATCAACCAGCGCCAGTTATCCGAAAGTTCCGGATGTTTTTTTTCAAGGTCTTTCCAATATGCAAAAGTGGTTTCAACACTGCCGTTATTTTTCAGGGGACCAAGCCAGTCCTTTTCAAGTGCAAATATTCCTTCTGCCGCACTAACTCCTAATTCCGGTCCAAAGAAGAAACGACTGTACTCGATCAGGATATCCCTTAAATTCTTATTTGGGTTCCATCCTCGCTGACTCCAAACTACTTTATTCACATCATCGTGACAACCGTCGGAATAAGCAACAAATCCATCTGTGAATTGGGCGTAATCGCCGTTGATTTTTGCATAATATACAGGCATCGGGTTTATTCCTTCCCTTCCAATTGTTACTGCAAGAGCTTGATCAAAATTCGGTGCAGGAAATTCACATCTAACATTGTGAGTGATATCGGGATACTGGCGGTGTTTATATTGCTTAGGTAAACGGAAACGGGTTTCGGCAATTGGAGGACTGCCCGGTCCAGAGACAACTCCGCTTAACCAGTCCGGTTTTTCAACATCGAGGTAATGATAAAAATAATCGATCTGTTCTTCGCTAAATCCTTGGAGTGATATCCAAATACCAGCACCTGGATGATATTTTTGCAATCTAGTATAAAGTTCTTTCAGAAACGGCATTACGTCTCTGGGATGATTATCACCAGGGTCACCTCCTGGGAAGAATACATTATCCAACCTCGGAGTTGCCTTGTAAAACGCTTCGTGCTTTTCAATTTCCTTCTGACGCAGACTATCTATTCTCAAATCTACCTGAGCCGGAATCCAAACCCAATAATCAACATCGTAAGCATCACAGATCTTACTGATCTCTACATTCATCTCTTTCCGAGGCAATTTGAAATGCACGCTTTCATCACCTTTACCACCGAGAGGAATGTTCTCAATTGAATTGGTTCCAAATATTACAAGTTCACGGATGTATTGTTCATACTGCTCAACACTCCACGCATCGTAGGAATTGGCAGTGTTTCTGTAACCAAGCTGGTGACCGCGAATGGGATAAGCAGGTGATGACGCAAAATCTAAAGGAGTATCTATCAAAAATTTATCCTCGCTCATTTTGGCTCTCCGCAAAAGTTCACCTATGCCGAACAGAACACCCCTTTTATCTGCACCGATTATCCAAAGGATATTTTTCCCCCTTCTCTTATCATAATATAGACGGAATCCTTCGGGTTGTTTTTCTTCTATTTTGTTTCCCTCTCTCGCCGGAATTTTTTCACCCAAAAGACGTTTAGAACTTGAGAGACAAAGAGCAATTGTTATTTCATTTGACCAATCATCGGTCTGCTGTAATTCAAGTGATGTTCGTTTTCCCACTTCTTCTTGTAAAACTCTAATACATGTTTCTTTAACTGGTGAGGCAATTTCTTCTGATATTAAAATTGCTGCTTTTGAAAATCCAATTTGTTCGGCAGATATATTAACACTTAATATTGCAGGTGCGCTCAATAATATCAATAGGGAAAATACCTTTGTAACTCTTCTCATAATGATGTTAACTCCAAGTTAAATATTTCAAAATTAGCATAAAAAATCGATTGTTTAATAAACATAAAGATAGTTAATCATCATAATTTTACCAAGTAATTTCATTGATGATCGTAGTTTTATTAAAATTAAAGAATACTTGAGTAAAATCCGCTTATAGAAAACTAATATTGCAATTCTTAATATGGTTGAAGATTTTTTAAATATTCAAACCATATTAAGAATCGGATGATAATAATTGCCTTCGTTTTATTACTATCAATTCTTTAGTGAGAAGTGATTATTGAAAACCAACCCTAATTGACACTTTCAAGAGCTACTTTCGGAGCAAATTTATTGAACAATACTACAGCAATAAAACCTACGATAAACATAATTAAGCTATAAAATATTGCCGCTAGTGTCATTTCCGGTATTCCTAAAATAGTTGCCGTAATTAATAAAGCTAACGTCCCATTCTGAATACCAACTTCGATGGATATACTTCGCATTTGAGCCGGCGTTGTCGCGAACAATTTTGCAACAATAAATCCGAGTAAAAAAGCTAGCACAACAAGTAATAGCGCTGCAGGAGCTACAGTGATTAAGTTATTCATTATTACGTCTATATTTTTTATTACTAATGCAACAATTATTAGAAAAAGAAAAACTGCGGAAAGTATTTTTACCGGTTTACGTAATTTAAGTGATAAACTATGCTTTTTAGCGTTAACAGTCATTCCAATGGTTATCGGAACTACACTTATAACAAATAATTCTATTATTGTTTTAACAATGTTCAGTTCAATATTTTGTGTTTGACTAATATTACTTAGTACAATAGCTGCTGCAAATGGTAACCAGAACGGTGTAATAATACTGACTATTGCAGTCAGACTCACCGATAAGGCTAAATCCCCTTTAGCAAGCAAGGTAATCAAGTTAGATGTTGGTCCACCAGGTGCTAATGTTAATATCACAAATCCCGCTCCAATTAAAGGACTAGTAAATTCAAACAGATATATTCCAACTATGATTCCTAAGATCGGGAGTAATATCATTTGTGCTAAAATTCCAGCAAAAACCGGTTTAGGTTTTTTGAATAACAATTCAAAATCTGATAATTTTAATTCGAGACCGATCCCGATCATTATTATTGCTAATGACAGAGGCAGAATAACCGAACTAAGAAATGAACTTTCCATTATTTCTCCTATAAAGATTTATTTGATAAGACGCTTATTGAGGTGTAGTTTGATTATGACCAACAAGTCTGCTTAAAAGATAATTAAAAACTTTGATCTTTACAAGATGTTACATCCTATTCCGAACTGAAATAATTTGTAAAAAAATCTGTAAATTGCAGTCCAAAAATGTCTGAATGATCCCATCACAAACATTTTTTTCAATATTACTTGACAAGCCAGATAATTATTAAAGGAGATTTGTGAATGTTCGCAACTATTGATCTAATAATAATCGCCGTTTTTTTTGTGATCGTAATCGGAATCGGATTTGTCGCTTCCAAAACAGCCGGTAAGGACACTGCCGAATATTTTCTCTCGGGAAGAAAAATGCCGTGGTGGCTGCTTGGCGTTTCAATGGTAGCTTGTACCTTTTCCGCCGATACTCCAAATCTGGTTACCGATATTGTAAGGAATAATGGGGTTGCCGGCAATTGGGTATGGTGGGCTTTCTTATTTACGGGCATGCTTACGGTATTTGTTTATGCGAAACTTTGGAGACGTTCCGAAGTCATGACCGATCTTGAAATTTACGAGATACGGTACAGCGGAAAAATGGCTTCTTTTCTTAGAGGCTTCCGGTCTATTTATCTCGGATTGTTCTTTAACGTTATGATCATGGGAACCGTGTCACTTGCCGCGATAAAGATCGGGGCAGTGATGTTTGGAATGGATAAGTATACTACTATGATAGTTGCGTCCTTTGCAGTGGTTATCTATGCCACACTCGGCGGACTGAAGGGAATTTTGTGGGCGGATTTTTTCCAATTCAGTATTGCAATGGCGGGCTCGGTGATCGCAGCGGTTGTTGCTCTTAATCAGCCTGAAGTTGGTGGATTGACAGGACTTTTCAACAATCCGGCAATTCAGGATAAACTGTCACTCTTCCCGGATTTCAGTAATTCGGAAGTGCTGATTCCGCTCTTTGTTATTCCTGTTGCAATACAGTGGTGGAATGTCTGGTATCCTGGTGCAGAGCCGGGCGGCGGCGGATATATTGCTCAAAGAATGCTCTCGGCAAAAGACGAAAAAAATGCAGTCGGCGCGACACTTCTTTTCAATATTGCTCATTATGCTCTTCGTCCTTGGCCTTGGATAATTGTCGGGTTAAGTTCCCTCATCTTGTATCCGAGTCTTGCCGATATTCATACTCAATTCCCTAATATCAGCAGCCAATATTTGAAAGATGATATTGCTTATCCGGTAATGATGACGCTTCTACCAAAAGGTCTGTTCGGTCTTGTTGTTGCTTCTCTAGTAGCGGCGTATATGTCAACGATCGGTACACATCTTAACTGGGGATCGTCTTATATAGTCAATGATTTTTACAGACGATTCGTTAAACCCGATGCAAGTGAGAAAGAGCTTGTAAAAGTAGGCAGATTAACGACCGTTGTATTGATGGTACTAGCCGCAGTAGTTGCACTCTGGCTTGAGAATGCAAAACAAGCTTTCGATATACTTCTGCAGATAGGAGCGGGAACAGGATTGATCTTTATTCTGCGCTGGTTCTGGTGGAGAATAAATGCCTTTACAGAGATATCGGCTATGGTAGTATCGTTTATTGTTGCTGTGCTATTCCAATTTACTTTACCCGATGTTGTTGACGGAGTTCCGGAGTGGTGGCAGATGTCTCATTGGCAATTGTTAATGGGAATTTTCATCACAACTATCTCTTGGCTGATTGTAACATACCTCACCAAACCGACAAACGACGAAACACTGAAAGGTTTTGTTAAGTTAACTCGTCCCGGCGGACCAGGCTGGAAAAGAATAAACCAGATTCTTGAGAGTGAAGGTCATCCGAAAATAGTCAATAATTTACCAAACGAAATATTGATGATGTTTATCGGGGTTTTTTCAGTCTATGCGGTTTTGTTTGCCACAGGCTTTTGGATATACGGAAATATTGTCGGCGCTTTCATAGCTAGTGTTGTTGCAATAATCGGAGGGGGATTCTTGGTCAAGTTGAGTAGTAAATTAAAGTTTAGCTGATAATTTTTATTTTGAGGAAAGTTTGTATTAGCCAACGGATTGATCCGTTGGCTAATAAGTCTTTACGGTAACTTCATTATCTTTTCCAGATCAGATTTGCTCACAGTAAGCAATCCGGGTTTTACAAGTCGCGGAGTTAGTATTTTCCAATTGCTATCTTTACTGAAAACCGTTTTGAACAATTTCAAAGCCTCATCAATCTCACCTTGATTTGCTAATGTGACTGCATGCCAGTATTTCATTTCAAGGTTATCGGGAAACATCGCTTCTGCAGCGGAGTATTCTCTTTTTGCCCCAGCCATATTTCCATGTTCAACTTCAAGGTCGCCTTTGTTCATATGCTCATACGCGCGGTGGACTTTTAGAATTCTTTTTAATTCCTTAAGTGGTTCGGGGTTGTCATCAATTCTTATGTCAACTGCTCTATCTTCCCACAGCTTTCCAGTTGCATCTCCTTTAACTACCAGAAGGGCTGCCGATTGTTTGCCTCTTATATCCCCGGCTTCATCCCACGTAACAATTGTCCCAACAGAATACTAATGCGATTGAACAGCCACTCCCATTTCCCCGGTATTTTTATCTATCTCTACAAATGATTATGATTTATTTGCTAAATTGTTGGTGAAATAAGTTAGAAGTTACAAAAAGAAGAGATATCTAAAGATGATAAAACCATCGAACTAAGAAGAATCGCCTATTGGTATGAACCACTTCAGAAAGTTTACGAATTCATAACTAACAACTTTAGATTAAGTGCTGAAAAAATAACCGAAACATATAAGAATAGATGGCAAATAGAGAAACTCTTTAAGAGGTTAAAGCAAAACTTTCGATTGAAGTATTTTCTTGGTGATAGCCAAAATGCAATTGAAATACAAATTTGGGTCAGTTTAATTATTCA
>QILJ01000197.1 GCA_003233295.1 Ignavibacteria bacterium
ATGCTTCTGTTATGCATCGTATATATGAATTCAACAAAAATATTATCCAAGTTGGAATTAGGGCACAATGCAAAGAAGAAAGTGATATGATCAAGAAAAATAAGATCAAAACTTTTTATGCTCGAGAGATCCGGCAAGCTGAATTGCCAAAGAAATGGCAGAATGAAGTTCTCAGAAGCTTGTCAAAAAATGTATATATAACTTTTGATATTGACGGACTTGATCCGGCTATTGTTCCAGCTACAGGAACACCGGAACCGGGCGGACTATTTTGGGATGAAACTCTCAATCTTATAAAACTAGTTGGAAGGAAGAAAAACATTGTCGGATTTGATCTTGTTGAACTAGCCCCTTCAAAATTTCATCCGGCATCAAATTTTATTGCTGCAAAATTAGTTTATAAAATGTTAAATTATGCTTAAAAAAAATAATGATAGCATTAGCGCTTCTGTTTACACTTGCAAGTATAGTTATACCGCAGAATAAAAAAGTATATCTTGGAACTATAGACGGTGAAATTGATCTGGGATTAGCTCCATATATACGCAGAGTAGTATCGGAAGCTGAGAAAGCAAATGCGAGCGCTATAGTATTTAAGATCAATACATTCGGCGGAAGGGTAGATGCAGCCACACAGATAAAAGATGCCATAATCAATTCAAAAATAGAGACCATTGCATTTATAGACAAGCGTGCTTTATAGACAAGCGTGCTATTTCAGCAGGCTCATTAATTGCACTATCTTGTAACAAAATAGTAATGGTTCCGGGTGCATCAATTGGAGCGACAACCGTTGTCGATCAGACTGGCAAAAAACAGTCTGAGAAAGCGCAATCGTATATGCGTTCAGAAATGCGTTCGACTGCCGAGCGTATGGGAAGAAGAAAAGATATTGCCGAAGGGATGGTTGACGAAAGAGTTGAGATTGAAGGACTTGTTGACAGTACTCAGTTAGTAACACTGACATCTAAAGAAGCGTTAAGTTATGGGATTGCAGATACAATTTTAACTAGCGTCGACGAAGTATTAAATTATTCTGGAAATGTAAGTGCTGACATTGTAAAAGTCGATATGGATTGGGCTGAAAAATTTATTCGCTTTATAAATAATCCGATTATAACATCAATACTAATGATGATTATTATGGTTGGACTATTTATGGAAATAAAAACTCCTGGATGGGGAGTTGCGGGTACTGCATCACTTATTGCACTGGCTTTGTTCTTCGGGTCTGGCTATATCTTGGAAATTGCATCCATTATGGATATTTTATTATTTGTTGCCGGAGTAGCCTTATTATTGATAGAAGTATTTGTAATCCCGGGATTCGGTATTTTCGGAATAGCCGGGATCCTTCTGATAATAGCAGGACTTTTCCTTGGACTTATTTCCAATCTACCCGTAATTGACGGTGCTATTCTTGAAACAGCGATTATGCAGCTAGCCGGAGCATTTGTCTTAAGCGGTGTTGTGATATTCTTTATGGTAAAAACTTTACCTAAAACAAATATGTGGAATAGATTAATTCTAAGAAGGAATATTGATGAGAAATCAGGTTATACTTCAAACAAGAAATTCAGTAATTTACTTAAGAAAGAAGGTGAGGCATTAACAGATCTTAGACCGGCTGGAACAGCGATAATAAATGAGAAAAGATACGATGTTGTTACTCAGGGCGATTACATTGAAAAGGGAAATAGGATAAAAGTTGTCGCAATAGAAGGTTCAAAAATAGTAGTGCAAAAAGTTGAATGAATTTAAATGCACAAGATGCTTGATCCTGGATACTAGGTCAAATATTTAGAGCTTAGGAACTTTTCTTTAACAGTTCTACAATATTCTTATTAACCGTGTTATCGGTTCGCTTTCCTTTAATAATATTATTAGTGGCATCCATTCCTTCCATATCTATTACAAGTTCCATACTTGTCGATGTTTCCGAGTACGACAACAAACCTCTGGATTTATTGAATGTAACCAAACCGCTGCCGGAGACAACCGGATCATAAAAATAATATTTAACACCCTGATCTGTTGTTTCATGATTACCTGTCCAGTTAATTGATAAACCGGCACTAATGGTAATGAGTGAATCGTTGTTTTTAAGTTCTACATTTTTCACCTGATAGGAAGCAACGTTCTCAACATCAAACATCGCAAATTTTGTATAATACTTTTCCTCCCATGAGGAATTGACTCCAATGGGATCAGGAGGAAATTTTCTGAATAATTGCTGAACCAAAGGGCGAAGTGCAGCATCTCTAAAATTATTTACCAGAGATTGTCTTTGCTCAATTGTAAGGCTGCCTGTCTGCTGTTGAATATCAATAAGTTCATCAACTATTTTCTGCAAGTTGAATATATCAAGTATTTTACCAGACTCAGATATCTTAACAGTGAATGTCTTATTTTTTACCGCTTCATATTGTGCAAATATTTTACGCTCCTGAGTACTGAAAATATATTTTGAATCATATGATATTTTCTCACCATTGACTGTTCCGTCAGAAATAATAGATTTAATAGTAAAATTAATTATTGCATCATTTTTGCTGTCAATTTCTTTAACCAATAAACTTACCAGATATTTAACATTTTGCTGAGTTGCAGTTGATATAACCGTATCACCCTCAATCAATTGATTATTTTCTGAGATGGTTGTGATTCGATATTGTAGCTTTTCATTTTTCTTAAGTTTATATTTGAGTATGAAGCTATCAGCTTTAGGAGCGGTAATCAGCTGGTCATCTATTTGTTTAGTCTTATCAATGTTTGATGAAGATTGTTTCTCTTCCTTTTGAGAACATGAAACTAATAGAGCTAATATTAAAAATAATATAAGTTTTTTCATACGTTTGCCTTTAATAAAGTAAATACTTTTTACGTAATATTTTGAATTCTTTTATATCTGAAGCCCACATATCAAAAATTTGATTAGGAGTACTGTTGTTCTTGATCATCTTTGTTAAATAAGTATCTCCGAAAAGTTTATCAAGCCAGTTTCTTCGAAATTTAAAATCATCCGGATAAAGTTTATGAATTGCATATAGAACTTGTATCCCGAATCTTAATGCTTTTACATCTCTCTTATTTACAACATTTATTTTGATCCCATTGCATTGAATATCTTTATACTTAGGATTTGTGGACATGTTCTTAATAGATCTTGGTGTAAAAGATGTCTCTGATAATTCCAAACCATTATGAGGCAGTTTATTTAATTCTGTAAGAAGTTTATTTGAGTTAGTGTAGGGAGCACCGAAAGTTAAGAAAGGGGAATAAGTGCCGCGTCCTTCGGATATATTCACACCTTCTAACAAACACATACCCGGATAGAGAATTGCTGTATTCAATGATGGAATATTTGGAGATGGCTTTATCCAAGGTAAATTACACTGATCAAAAAATAAATCTCTTTGCCAGCCTTTCAATTTAACAACAGTTAATTTTGCTTTTAACCCGTTTCCAAGCCATCCTTCTTGATTAAACATAATAGCAAGCTCACCAATTGTCATACCATGCTGAATAGGGATTGGGGCAATAGCAACAAACGATTTGAACTTTTCTTTACGAATAGGTCCGTCAACGATAATTCCGCCAATCGGATTTGGTCTATCCAAAACTATTATAGGAATATCATTCTCTGCTGCAGAAATAAGTGTGTAATAAAGGGTTGATATAAAAGTATAATAGCGTGCTCCAATATCTTGTATGTCAAAAATCAAAACATCAATACCTTTAAGCATTTCTTTTGTTGGCTGGCGAATTTTCCCATAAAGTGAATAAACTGGAATATTAGTTTTTGCATCAAATCCGTCTTTGATCGTCTGACCGTCCGGAGCATTCCCACGTATCCCATGCTCCGGTCCAAACAATGCTAAAATTTTAACATTATCAAGATTATTTAGTGTATCTACTAAGTGAACACCATTATTCAGTACAGCAGAATGGTTAGTTACGATTCCAATATTCTTATTTTCAATAAGTTTAAATTCCTCTGAAACTAGTATATCCGCTCCAACTGTAACATCTACACTTTGAGAAAATATATTAGATGGAATCATATAAGTGCTTAGTAATAAATAAAATATGATTCTATATTTGAACTTGTTTATAATAGTAAAAAGCTCAACAATTCTATTAATTAAATTCTGAGGTTTGAAAAATGACGATTTTGAATGTTGAACTTCTTTATACATAATACTAGTCTGAATAGTTTTCTAATAATTCTTTTCTTGAAAAGAAATGCGCAATTTCTATCGCAGCATTTTCATCTGAATCAGAACCATGAATTATGTTTTGCTCAATGTTTTCTGCGTACAACTTGCGGATCGTTCCTTCTTCAGCTTGCTCCGGGTTAGTTGCACCAATGAGTTTTCTGAAATCTTCAACTGCATTTTCTTTTTCAAGAGCTATAGGTACACAAGGACCAGATGTCATATAAGCTAAAAGATCATTGAAGAAAGGTCTTTCTTTATGTATTTCATAGAAACCGCCAGCAGATTCATTTGTGAGACGAACCATTTTCATTCCTTTTACTTTAAAACCGGCTTCTGTAATTTTTGTTATAACTTGACCTATAAGATTTTTTCTAACGCAGTCAGGTTTTAATATTGCAAGAGTTCTGTTACCCATAATATATTCCTATTTAATTTAATAAATATTTCATTTGTCTTATAAAAATAATGCACTTCCAAAGAAAAAAACTAAAGAAGTGCATTAAATATTTTTGATTATCAGAATTAGATAGATCTACTTTCTACTATCCAAGGCTTTTTTCATTGTAATACCGATTTCAGCAGGGGATTCAACAACATGAATGCCAGCTCTTTTCATAGCTTTCATTTTTTCAGCAGCTGTACCTTTACCGCCGGAAATAATAGCACCGGCATGACCCATTCTTCTTCCCGGAGGTGCAGTTCTGCCGGCAATGAAACCGACCACAGGTTTTTTTACATGTTTTTTAATGTAAGCGGCGGCTTCTTCTTCAGCGCTTCCCCCAATTTCACCTATCATTACTATGCCTTCGGTATTTGGATCTTCATCGAAAAGTTTAATAACATCAATAAATTGTGAGCCGATAATTGGGTCGCCACCAATACCGACACTAGTTGACTGACCAATTTTAAGATCGCTTAATTGTTTTACAGTTTCATATGTCAGAGTACCGCTGCGTGATATAACTCCAACTTTGCCTTGTTTATGAATAAATCCGGGCATGATACCAATCTTTGCTTTTCCAGGTGAAATTATTCCAGGACAGTTAGGACCAATAAGTCTAACATCCATATTTTTAATAACATTATAAACTTTGACCATATCATTAGCAGGAATTCCTTCAGTGATACAGACAATCAATTTAATACCGGAATTAGCGGCTTCTAGAATTGCATCTGCAGCAAATGCCGGAGGTACAAAAATAGCAGAGGCTGTTGCTTTAGTTTCATTTACCGCATCGGCAACAGTGTTAAAAATCGGAACACCGTGAAAGTCTTTTCCGCCTTTACCAGGAGTAACACCGCCAACAACTTTGGTTCCGTATTCAATCATTTGAAGTGTATGAAATGAACCTTCACTACCGGTAATTCCCTGTACAATAACTTTAGTTCTTTTTTCAAGCAGGATACTCATTTTAATTTCCTTGTTAATTTATACTATAAAATTTTATCTCAAAACTTATAAAATTTCTATCAAACATTATAATCAATTCAATGGTTCCGGGGGATTTTCAGCAGTCATATCTTTGAATTTATCAGTAAGTCTCTGGGGATCGTGAATTAATGTCGGGAGACATTGTGTGCAAATCCAAGTAGCATTCTGTGAAAAAGTTATAGCAACCAGTGGTACAACTGTTTCCTCTCTATTACAACTGATACATGTATTTATATTATTTTGTTCGTTCATTTTTTTCCTTTAAGATTTATTTAAAAAATTAACGGTTTGAAGAAGTAAATTCTCTTCAAATTGATTAGCTATTAATTGAACTCCGATCGGCAGATTATTCGAATCAAATCCTATCGGAATATTTATCGCTGGAATACCAGCTAAGTTTACTGATGTAGTATAAATATCACTCAAGTACATTTGCATTGGATCGGATGATTTTTCCCCGATCTTGAAAGCAGTGAACGGGGAAGTCGGAGTTAAAATAACATCTACTTCCGCAAAAGCGTTTGTGAAATCTTCTTTTATCAGTCTTCTTACTTTCTGAGCTTTGCGGTAATATGCATCGTAATATCCGGATGAAAGAACATACGTGCCTAGCATAATTCTTCTCTTTACTTCGTCACCGAATCCTTCGCTTCTTGTCAAAGTGTACATCTCATTCAGATCTTCAGGATTTTCATGCCTATAACCGAATCTAACACCGTCATACCGTGAAAGATTCGCAGAGGCTTCGGCAGTAGTGAGAATGTAATAAGTTGCAATTGCGTAATCGTTGTGCTTCAAGTGTATATCAATAAATTCAACTTTGTCCGAAGATATATCACTGATGTAATCTTCAATGCTTTTTTTTACTTCATCATTTAATCCCTCAGAAAAATATTCTTGGGGAATCCCAACTTTTATTTTTCTGGAAATATTGGATTCGATATTAAATTCTGGAGTAGGTTCATCTATGCTTGTTGAATCAAGATCATCTTTACCAGACATTACATTCATCACAGCAGCAATATCTTCAACATTATTGGCAAATGCACCGATTGAATCGAAAGATGATGCAAATGCAGTCAATCCATATCGTGAAACTCTTCCGTATGTTGGTTTTAAACCGAACACACCGCAGAATGAAGCTGGCTGCCGAATAGATCCGCCAGTATCCGTACCGAGAGCTGCATCGCAAAAACCGGCAGCAACAGCGGCAGCAGAACCTCCGCTCGATCCACCGGGAACACGTGTTTTATCAACCGGATTAAGGACATTACCGAAAGCGGAGTTTTCATTAGATGAACCCATAGCGAATTCATCACAATTAGTTTTTCCAATTATCAATGCATCTTCGTCAATCAGTTTCTGCACAGATGTGGCGGAATAAATGGATTTGAATCCTTTAAGTATATTTGATGAGCAGGCAAGTGGTCTATCTTTGATGGATAGAACATCTTTTACCGCAATCACCATACCGGCAAGTTTACCTGCAGTTCCATCATGAATTTTTTCTTCAACTACTTTTGCACTATCCAGAACATCCTCAAAGATAAAATTAAATGCATTAATATCTTTTTGATCGTTTATTCTTGATAGAAAAGATTGAACATTTTCAGTTAAGGAAAGTTCATTGGATTTTACTTTTGCCTGCTTATCGAGAATATTTTTGTAACTCAGCAATTATAGACCTTCAAAGTTAATATCAATTATGCTTTCTTTTGCTCGTCATTGTCGTCATCAAGCTTGATATCTTCTTCAACTTCTTTAACAGCTTTCTTGAATTCCTTCATCCCTTTGCCAATTCCTTTGGCAAATTCCGGAATTTTTTTTGCGCCGAATAAAATAAGTATTGCAGCTACAATTATGAATATTTCCATAGGTCCTAAGTTCCCAAACATTTTAACCTCAGTTTATTTAAGTAAATTATTTGCTATTGATCTAAAAATATCTGCACCATCCGATTTGTTCAGAATAGGATCTGTTGCTCTTTCCGGATGAGGCATCATTCCAAGTACGTTCCTTTTTTTATTTGTTATACCAGCAATATTCAATTTTGATCCATTAGGATTAACTTCTGCACTAATATTACCTTCTGATGAAGAATACTTAAAAATTATTTGATCATTATCTTCAAGCTCTTTCAGAACATCATCACTTGCAAAGTAATTGCCGTCGCCATGCGCAATTGGTATTTTAAGCACATCATGTGTAATCGAATTAGTAAAAATAGTATTCTTTGATTCAATTTTTACATAAACATCTTTACAAATGAACTTTGTTGAGATATTCTTTAATAGAACACCTGGTAAAAGCCCAGCTTCCAATAAAATTTGGAAGCCATTACAAATCCCAATCACTATTCCACCCTTATTAGCAAAGTCTATAACCGAATTCATAATAGGAGAGAAACGTGCAATTGCACCGGTTCTTAAATAATCTCCGTACGAAAATCCGCCAGGTAAAATTATTACATTGCAACTTTTAAGATCGGTATCTTTATGCCATAAAAATTCCGAATCAAATTCCAATATTTTCTTAGTGGCATAATAAGCATCGTGATCGCAGTTAGATCCCGGGAAAACAACAACACCAAACTTAATACTCATTCCACCACTTCAATTTTGTATTCAAAATCTTCGATATTAGGATTGACCAGCAATTTTTCACAATATTGTTTTACTTCGTTGCCGGCGGCTTCTTTATCATCTGTATCAACAAAAAATTCGATATACTTTCCAATTCTAGTTTTAAGTACATTATTGAACCCAAGATGCTTAGCTCCTTGTTCAACAGCTTTACCTTGCGGATCCAAAATTTTAGGACGTTTTCTAACAATTACAGTTGCTTTAAACAATCTTTTCTCTCTTTATTTATTAACTTTAATTTCTACTTGATTTTCATTTCTAAAAAATTTCAATGCTAAATATCTTAAAATTCCAAATAAAATATGTAACCAAATTATATAAAATATTGCTTCACCTTTTGTGAGTGAAATTAAAATAAGTATACCTATCGAGATTAATGTGAGCAATAATTTCCCGATAAAGTCCATTTTTTTAACCTTAGGAAGTGTGTTATACTTTATATTGCTAACCATAAGCAGCGATAAAACAATGACTGATGGAATGATTGTTGAATCGAAAGGTTTAACAATATTCACGCCGTTGTGATAAAAAAGTACTAATGACGAAACAGCTAATGCGGCAATAGGAATAGGCAGACCGTTGAAATCGAGTTTTATTTTGATATCCTCGATCTGAACATTGAACCTTGCAAGTCTAAAAGCACCGAAGATCAGCAGAAGAGAACTAATTAAAACTCCCAAAAAATCAAATTTGATTAAGTACGATTGGTAAATCAAGAATGCTGGAGCAGCGCCAAAACTAACGACGTCAGCTAATGAATCCAACTCAACTCCGAACATACTTGTCGTCTTTGTAAGTCTTGCTAGAAGTCCATCAATCAAATCAAAAAAAGCAGCGATAAATATAAACAGCGCACCAGCATGAAAATCACCATGACTTGTGAATACCAATGATAAAAAACCGCTGGCTATATTCAATGCCGTTGCAGTATTTGGTATTACTGATTTACTAATTTTTCGATTCATTTTTATTAAACTCAAATATAATAGATTCACCGGCAGTTACAACATCATTTTCCTTTACTTTCAAATCCCAGTCAGTACTTACAACTATATCAACACGGCTGCCGAATTTTATCATCCCGAATCTTTTTCCCATCTCAACAGTATCGCCTTCATTAATTTCATAGACTATTCGTCTGGCAACAAAACCGGCAACTTGAGTGAAGAAGACATTCCCGTATTTACTTTCAATACCAAATTCAGATCTCTCATTCTTTTCGTCAGCTTTATCATGAAATGCAACTAAGAAATCTCCCTTTATATATCTGACTAATCTAACTATACCGTTAATAGGAATTCTGTTAACATGTACGTTTAACGGAGACATGAAGACTGAAACTTGCCATGCTTCACCTTTAACAAAATCGTTCGATTCAACTTTTTTTACGATCAAAACCTTTCCGTCAGCCGGTGATATTATAACATTATCAAGATTTGGAGTATTCCTATCCGGATCACGGAAAAAATAGAGAGTAAAAAGAAATAACAATATCGATAAAACAGACAATGTAATTTTTATATAATTGTTCCCGATAAATTGAGAAAAAATAAAAATTATTACAGCAATTGAAACAAAAATACCGGCTGTTATGTATCCATATTTAGTGATCAAAGAGTAAAATTCCAAAGATAAATAAAAATTCATTTTACAAACTTAAAGGTAACATATTATAATCTTAATTTCTTTGTAAAATATATTTTTATTAATTTTATAACTCGTATTATTAACTGTAATTTAATTAATTCTAGATGGAGGAGTGATGATAAAAGGTGGTATGCAAGGGATGATGAAGCAAGTACAGAAAATGCAGGCAGAGATGGAAAGGATTCAAAATGAATTAGAAAATAAAACAGTTACTCAAGAAAGCGGTGG
>QILJ01000036.1 GCA_003233295.1 Ignavibacteria bacterium
AATTCCCATCTCCCAATTAGCCGGATTACTGTATGCGGAAGCTTTCCCGCTGTCATCCCATGTTCTTACTTTCCAATAATATGCTTTTCGCGATTGAAGTTCCGGACCAGCATAAACAACATGTGCAGATTGATTGGACTCAACTTTGTCGCTGTTCCAAACATCACCTTCGTCTTTGTTCAGTTTATCCAAACTACTGCTCACTAAAATTTGATATGCTGTTTGTACCGCACCACGACGGGAATCATTGACCTCCCAGAAAAAACGAGGCTGCAACACATCTATCCCTAAAGGGTTATGTTTATATTCAATTCGAAGATTTTGAGGTGCTCCTAACTCTTTCTTCTTTTCCGAACAACTTGAAAATATCATGAATGAGCTAAGCAGTAATAAAGCAGTTAACAAAGAAGAATTTTTCATTTTGAAGTCTCCTAATTTAAAACTAATTATTGAGGGAATATGAATATTTTAAAATAATGATTTCTCAGATTAAAATTATTTAAAAGAATAATTTAATGCTAAGATGAAAAATATTTTACCAAGCAATATAAAGCAGCTTACCGCCTATCACTTGTCCATGAAAGGTTTTTGTTTTGTATTCTGTTACTAAACGCAACACCGGAGTTAAGTCACCCCATTTTGTAACTGTTAATGTTGACTTGCCGAATATTTTCAATTGCACATCAAGTTCCGTTCCTGCCTTAATAACACCGGAAATTGGCTGCATCTCATATTTCCCTTCAGATTCCTCAGCTAGCCGGATAGTAAATTCAATATTTTCATTAATTTTTGATGCATCTATTTTTAGTATCGGTTCATAAGGAACTTCTACCATTGGTAATCTTTCCATTCTTTTTGAGATCGGTCCGTTGAAAACATTTATTATATCAAGTTCTTCTTGCGGTTTAACCATTGCAAGATACTTTGAATCGATTGCTCCATTATTTTTACTCCATGAAACTAAATCCAGGACTTCTCCATTAACGCTAAGAGCTTTTAATTCAATTTTGTTTTTATTTATCTCAACTTTTAAAAAATGATTTATAGATTCCGAAAATGCTAAAGACCGGTTTTGAACCGCTTCGTACAATGATGCTCCCGCTCCGCCGGTTGTAATGTAAGTTACCGCCCAAGCATCCGGCTTTGACAGCGGTCTTAAAGGAAAGAACCGTTCATAAAGATGTGAGTGCCCGGCAAAAACCACATCAATTTTATATTTACTGAAAAGTTCCGGCCAAACATTTTTTCCCCATGCAGTTCTGTGTCCGCCAAGATTATAAACCGGGCGGTGCATCACTACAAACTTCCAAGTTTTATCGCTGCTGTTTATATCTTTTTTAAACCACTTAATCATCTCGTTGCTGTATGGATACCGCCAATCGAGAAAAGTAAAATGCACATTACCTATATCATACGAGAACCATAACTTAAGACTATCTTTGTGAGGGAATAGGAAATGGGTAAAAAGATCAGCATTGTCGCCGTCAACTTTATCAGATTCATGATCGCCTACTGCAGTTATGAATGGAATATGATTTATCATTTCTTTAGCCGGATCGAAAAACTGCGACTGCCAATTATCGTAGTTCCCCCCTTTTGCTACCAAGTCGCCGTTTGCAATTATTACAGCGGGATCGATCTTAATTATCTGATCAGCAATAGCTTTGAAGATATGAGGTTTCGATCTGCTGTCACCCAGCACAACAAAACTAAATGGTTCGTTTTTACCAACACCACTTTTAAAAGTATGAATTTCTGAATTTATTTTATCCGAGGTTACCCTGTAAAAATATTTTTCCCCCTGTGTAAGATCTGTAAGATTTGCTTCATACAAATATCCGCTTTTCTTTTCTGAAATAAATTTCGCTTCTTTTGATCTTTCCAGTATTTCATCTTCTCCATACCTCACAACGAAATCTGCTCTTGAACTGCTTTCCCATCTAATAGTAATTGAGTTACTTCCTGGATCAGCAAGATAAGGACCTTTTGTCAAACTCTGTGCATTAAGCGTGAGTAAAACTGGGAATAAGATTGTTGTAAAAAAAAGATACGAGACTGATTTTTTCGTAAATGTCATTTTCATAATAGTAATTATTCAATTAGCAAATTTATAACTCTATAATTAAGTTTTTTAAATTAAATGCTGCATAAAGAGGTATATTAATAAATTCATTATCTCTAATAAAATTTCGGGGTGACACTCTACAGATGATTTTAGGATTATATTTTTCCGCATAACTTCTTAAACTTTTCAGCGTTCTGTTTGTACCGCTTTTTACTTCAATTGGATAAATTTCATTTTCTAACTGTACGATAAAATCAACTTCAGCATCACTTTTCGATGTCCAATAAAATAGTTCTTTATTTCCAGAGACTTTTAGTTCATTTGCAATAAAGTTTTCGATAAAAGCACCATTATATTCAGAGAATAGTTTAGAGCCTTTGATTATAACATCCGAGGTAAGACCCAGCATAGCACCGAGTAGCCCTGTATCCAATAAATATATTTTAAACTTTGTACGATCGGCATATCCTGCCAAAGGAAGTTTTGGAACACTGATATTATATGCAGCATTTATAAGTCCTGCTTTCTTTAGCCATTCAATTGTCTGTTCAAATAGAGATGCTCGTGCATTTTTTCGAACATCGCTATACTTGAATTTCTTGTTCTCTTTAGCAAGTTGATATGGAATAGAGTTCCACAATTCTGATGTTTTTATTGCTTGCGACCTATCCGTATATTTTGAAAAATCTCTGGAATAAGCTTCTAAGATATCATTCTGTATTTTTCTTGCTAAAACTACATCTTTGTTATCAAGATAATTTTGCAGAACTTCAGGCATACCACCCAAGTAAAGGTACATTTTAAGATAATTGAGTAATTTTTCGTGTATCACTTCGGGCAAAGGCTCGATACTTTTAATTTCCGTTAATCTTTCAACTAAAAGTTTTTCGCCGAATGCAATTAAATATTCTTTGAAACTCATTGGATACAATGTCATAAAATTCACTTTACCAACAGGGAAACTGCTCTCCTTACCTACGCTAACACCTAGCAGTGACCCAGCAGAAATAATATGATGTTCGGGTGCTTGCTCATAAAAATATTTCAATGAGGTTATAGCTTCAGGCGCAATTTGTATTTCATCAAAAAATATTAATGTATCAGAGAAATTAATTTTTTTACCAATATAAAGACTTATGTTGTTTATAATATTTTGCGGGCTTAAATCTCCCAAAAATAACGTTCTTAAATCAGGATTCTGTTCAAAGTTCAAATATATATAATCAGAATATTCGCACTTTGCAAACTCATCAATTAGATAAGTTTTGCCTACTTGACGCGCGCCCTGCAATAACAATGGCTTTCGGTCTTTATTTTCTTTCCAATGAAGTAAGTCTTTATATAAAGTTCGCTTCATTACTATTTATCTCCAAAAAAGTGCAAAGAAATATAAACATATCTCCAGAAAAGTGCAAGTATTACTTAAACTATCCCCCAAATAATGTAATTATTTGCAAATTTATCTCCAAAAAAGCGTAAAGAATGGCAGCAATTATCTCCATAAAAATGTAATTGTTTGGATTATGCTGTTTTTTCAAACTTTTTAGGGATTTATATAAATATCTGTTTGGTTTTTGCATAACGGGTATATAATCGGGATTTATTTCATCTCCATTTGCGTATCCGCGCCTATTGTTTTATTTCAACAAATCGGCTTCAATCCTTTTCTTCCACTCATCCGAACTGGTCAACTCGCCCACGTGAGTATTAAAAAAAGTGAGTCTGGTTTTTCTCATTGCTTCGTTATCTGTTGTAATACAATCCTCAAGAACAGCAACATTATATCCGAGTTCGAATCCTCCCGCCGCTGTAAGCAGTACACATACATGAGTATGAATTCCTGTTATCACAATGTTATTAATATTGCGTTGTTTCAGTTCTTGGTCCAACGAAGTATTGAAAAATCCGTTATACGTTTTCTTTTTAACTACAAGGTCATCAGCTTCCGGTTTTAGTTCATCAATCACTTGAGCGCCGAATGAATCTTTTACTGCATGAAGTCTCCATCTTTTGGCTAATAGGTCACTTTCGCTTTCCAGATTAGTATTCACATAAACGACTTGAATATTATTTTCTCTCGCAAACTCAATGGTTTTAGATAATGGAGGAATTACTTCTCTACAACGTTCACAGTAAAGGAGTCCATCAGGGTGGAGATAATCGTTTATCATATCTATTACTAATAACGCTGAATTCATAACTCGTGATGTTTTTTTGAACTCTATTTTTTATTCAGATAAAATACTTTCCCGGTTACTAACAATCCTACAAACACAAAAACCCCAAAAACCAAACTGCTAACAGCTAATTGCATTCCGCCGGATACTATATGACCGCTTGTACAGCCGCCAGCCATCCTTGCACCAAAGATCAAGATAAACCCGCCGACAAAAGACCAAATAATTCTCTGAGAATTAGAATTGTCCCTATATTTTTTCCAATTGTCATGTATTAGAGTGAGCTTAAATTCTTTCTTCATTAACGAAATAATCAATCCCGCGAGAAACGCCCCGGAAAGAAATATCATTTCCCAATTACCAGGAACCATGACTTTTTCAAAATAACTGTTTTGAGTTGTTCCCGTTAATAGATCGGCACAATATGGATAAGCTGTTGATGCGCCTATAGGTCTGTTTGTTGTGAAAGATAAAAATACAATAAAATTTAAAATTGCTAAAGCAATTCCAGCGTAAAGCCATTTCATATCTTTAACTTCATCCTTTTTGTTCATCCAAAATGCAAGCCAAATAAATCCGGCTCCAAGAATTACTGCAAGCAGATAAAATACTACTGAATTTCCGACCAATGAGAACAAGGATATTTTACCAAGATCGGGTCCCAATATCCCACTGATAGAGGGAAGCAGTAATGTAAAAACCAAACCGCCGAAAAGACCTCCGATAATTCCAATGAGTGCATCTATTGAACCTTCACCGAATGAAACAGCAAGTGTCCCGGGACAGTAACCCAAAATTGCCATACCGATGCCGAAGATAAGTCCGCCAAGAACTATTCCACCTAAGATAAACGGTTTCACATGATAGGATGCAAAACCTAGCCCGATTTCAACATTCAGCAATATTGCTCCAACACCAACTGCAACAGCTATTGCCTTAGCAACCGTAAGATCATCAAGCGTAGCCATTCCGCTGATAGTGTCGAATCTATTGAGTTTTGCATATAGTAAAATTGCACCGAATAAAAATCCTAATAATAAAATTATAAATGTCATTGAATTTCCTCTTAAAATTAAATTTAGTTGCCAAAATTTAAACTAAAAAAGAATACCCAAATTCACAATTTATTTTTCGCTCATTTAATTCATAATTCCCTATGAAATATTTATTTTATAGTATTGATATTTAATAACAGTTGAGTTTGCCGATATGAGAAAACTAATCTTAATTCTTTCATTAGTGTTATTTGCAGTTTCAGTTGCAGGTCAATCATTTCCCGATAGTGAAACCGACGGACAATATTACGAAGTGAACGGGGCAAAATTATGGGTAGTGAGTTTTGGCGAGGGTGAACCGCTATTTTTTATCGCTGGAGGTCCGGGTGGAACACATTATGGTTTGAGAAGTTTTGATTCACTTTCAACAACCAACACATTAGTATATTATGATGGTTTCGGTAGAGGGAAATCTGATACAGCAAAGGTTGTAACTGAATATACCCTTGACAGAGATATTGAAGATCTGGAAGGACTGCGCATTGAAATGGGGTTTTCTAAGATAAATATTCTTGGGCATTCATACGGCGGACTTGTCGCTCAAGGATATGCAATAAGATATCCCGATAATGTTTCTCACTTAATTTTGGCTAACACATTTCATTCGTATTTGATGTGGCAGGCGAACGACGATAATTGCAATCATGAGATCAAAACCAACTATCCTGAAGTTTGGAAAGAATTAATGGAAGTAAGAGAAAAAGGAGCGATCTCAAGCGATAAGATCCATCAAGAAATTTACGGTAAAGTGCCGTATGGATTTTTATATGCATATAACGCCGGCAGATTTGCAAAGCGAACTCGGAAACCCTATCCAAACCCATTCAATAGTAAATTATATTATCAAATGGTTGGAAAGGACGGTGATTTTATAGTTGGAAGTGATATAGGCAATTTTGATTTCAGAAAAGACTTGAAAAATCTGAACATGCCGATATTGATTATTGCCGGAAGATTTGATAGAGTAGCCGTTCCAACGCAGATGGTAAAATATAAGGAGTATTGTCCCCAAGCAGAATTTGTGATGTTCGAAAAGAGCGGGCATAATCCCCAAATAGAAGAACCCGCTAAAGAATTTGCTTTGATCAGAGAATTTCTTTCAAAATAATCGTTTTTGGAATGGAGGTTTTTTATTTCCAACCGAGATTATGCAATAAGAAAGAAAATTTAGGCAGCAAAGACTTCATCTATTGCACAAAAATTTATTGGAGATTATTTGACCAATATCATTTTTTTACTCTCAACAAAACTACCACTCCGCAATTTGTATAAATATATTCCTGAAGTTAAACTGCTTGCATCAAACTGTACTTCATAACTCCCAGCTTGCTGTTTTTTGTTTACAAGTGTTGCAATTTCTCTGCCAAGAATGTCGTAAACTTTTAATATCACATTTCGTAGTGACGAGGCATGCCTCGTCTCTACATTGGGGATTGAATACTTAATTGTTGTACTTGGATTAAATGGATTTGGGTAATTTTGTGAAAGCTTGAATTCTTCAATTGTACTAACATCATTAATATCCGTGGGTGAATTCCAGTTAAGAACATTTGCCCAAACGTCGAAACCCGAATTTTCAATTCTGTTGTCAGTCCAAGTTGAGTATATTTTATTATTCCTAACCTTTAAATTAGGGAAAGATTGTATGCCGTCGCTAGTATTTGTAATTCTAAATATTTCACCCATAGGATCTCCAACCTGTTGCGCAAGAATATCATATGATCCGTCAATAAATTCTTCCCAGACAACGATAAAATCATCACTACTATCATCAATTGCTATTTCAGAAAACCATTCTCTTGTGGGGAGAGGACCATTTAGAACTTTATTAGAGATAATTAATTGACCACGATTGTCATACTTACTAAATAGAATTTCTCTGTCATAGCCAGTGCGGTATTCTGTCCAGCAAATTGTAGTATTTCCATTGCTGTCAATTATCACCGGAGCAATTTGACTTTGGGGAGTATCTGGACGGTCTGCTTTAGTTACAATGAAACTATTCCCCAAGGGAACTGCTTCTGAAGTAAATCTTCTCGCGAATACCACCGTACCTCTATCAGGCTGAGAACCTTTCCATGTGACAATAAAACTATTATCATAATTAACAGCAACTGATGAACGACTGCCATCATATTCATCCTCAGAAACTCTAAAGTTTGCGCCCAATTTTTCACCGTTAGAATTTAATCTTTGTCCATAAATATCATTGCCCACGCCACTTTCAGTATTATGATTCCAGGTAACTACAAAATTATCATTTCCTCCACTACCTATTTCAGCACCCCAATTATTTTCAGAATCACTAATTTTAATATTTGATCCTATTTTCACACCATCGAGAGATAGAAACTGACCATAAATATTTTCTAATCCATCTTCTCTTCTTCCATTCCAAACTATTAGAACTTTATCATTCCCATTTATTGCAATAGAGGGACGGATCTGTTTGGAGCTGACATTCTCATCAACTAATTTAATTGCTTCACAAATGGGTTGGTTTTGTTCATCAAATATTTTAGCATAAATACTTGCATAACCTTCTTTTTCATCTTCCCATGCTATAACATATTTTCCATCTGAACTAACCTCTATAACCGAATTCTCTTGTACAGAACCGGACGCTCCAATAATTGCACTTCTATTGTCATTTATCCGTTCTCCAGTTTCCGCATATCGTTGAAAAGTTATATCACCAGAATTTCCTGAAGAGGTTGCCCAAGTAATTATGAATTCACCAATGGTATTAGCTGAAATTGCTGGTTCGTAACGATAAGCAATTTCACTTTTATTGTTAACAACTAAAGTTTCGCCGATGCTAGCACCATTATTAGAGTATCTTTGAGCGTAAATATTATTCTCACGCTCCCAAGTAATTATAAATTGATCACCTGCACTTGAAGATAACGCTAAATTACCAAAAGAGCGTGTTGTCTCTGAATCGACTGTAATAACATCACCTATTGTTGCTCCACTCTCTGAAAGTAATTGTACACATACACGATTATTATCAGATTGATAACTAACTTCAGTCCAAGCAAGAACTAGTTTTTCATTGTTTAGATACTCCAATTTGGGATGAAGCATTGAGCCATTAGGAAATATAACAGTGGTATCTATTCTGTCACCCATTTTATCAAATAGCTGCATTAGGGATTTTCCATCGTACTTTTTATCCGATTGCCAAGCAACTGCAAAATCTCCATTTGAATTAACTGCCAATTCAGGGTTAAGAGAATAATCGTATTGACAATAATAAACCACAATAGGGTCTCCTATTTTTTCTCTCTCATTAGAATATATTTGTGCAAAAACACCTCCAAACATTTTTTCCCATATAACAACAAAGCTGCCATCGGCTCTATATTCTATATCTGGATTTCTGTAATTCCCAAGACTATCAGGGTAAGTAACCATAAAATTACTGCCAATTGGATTTCCTGTTTTATCGAAAGCTTGTCCATATATATTTGAGGGACCATTTAAATAGCTTCTATTTGCCCATACAACAATGAAATTACCCTCGTCATCGAAGGCTACACTGGCTTCCACTATGATCGTCATCAGATCGATCATCATTAATTTGAAAATTCTCACCGTTCGGAGAGCCATCGCTTGAATATAACTGTCCAAAAATATCATAATCTCCATTTCTGTTATCGTTCCAAACAATGATAAAGCTACCTGAATTGTGATAAGCAACATCCGAATAGAAAGCCTGAATATTTGCTGAACTATCAGGAGCATTTACCTGAAAGTCATCTATTAAATTTCCCATCGTATAATCATTACCATTAGGTTGTGCTCTTTGTCCATAGAGTAACATTAAAGGTAAGATTACTATTTGAATTATGAATTGGTACTTGGTCATTTTAGCCATTTAACTTTTAGTTAGTATCATATGATACTATTTGAGCAATATCATTAATTATGAAGTACACTTTTAGATATTTCATATTGCGGCAAAGCCGCAAGTGAAAAGGCAAACGTGAAATGTGAAAAAATAACTTCAATATTTCATACTTCTATCCATTATGATAACTATGATTTTTTAAGATCATAATAATCAGCGTTCCTATTTTTTCTAATTAGTGTCGGGTCGTAAAGTTGTTGTTTGATATTTTTCACAAATAGAACCGACACAGTCAGTTAGATATAGTGTCTTTGCTCTGTTTGCTTC
>QILJ01000375.1 GCA_003233295.1 Ignavibacteria bacterium
GCAATGGTGGCAGGGATAACTAACCACCCTTGGACGATTAATGAGCTTTTGGGTTACAAAGTTGTGTGTCAATAATGTGGGGACATTACCAAAAATACGAACGTGATAGAAATCGCTAATTTTAGCCACAATTACTGAGCTATTCCCTTCTCCTGGAAGTGCATCAATATTTTCAAGAGACATCATATCCAGGTCATACTCTTCTCTTCCCTTTATCTGGTTCACTAAACAAACCAAATCACTTCCTTCATATCCGACGCCCAGATTTTTAAAGAAACCACACCAAAAACGATATGTATCTAATTCCCATTTGTCTTTAAGTTGATTGCTAAGAAAATCGAAATACACAACCCTAAGGTTTCTGTTATTTTCATAGTTACAAAGCAGTTGGCCAATCTCTTCAGGAGAAGTTTGTGGCAATAAAACTGCTACATCTACCTTATCTACTTCAATATTGAATAATCTCAAAACCTGCTTCAATGCTTTTACAATTGGCTCGTTCTTTTCGGTTGAGGTATTAGTCATTTTTTCTTCCTTGAATTGCTTGGTCTTAATTTGATAGCTTCTTCAAATATTTTTCTTAATACCTCATTTTCATAAATGATTTTATCTTTTGACTCAGGTGATAGCTGTAGCAACTTTTTTATCATATCTGCTGCTTTGGGGGTTTTTAACTGCTCCCCTATCATGCAGCTTGCTGCACCGGTGAGGTTAATTTCACCCTCCGGGGACCCGCCCGGTTTCATCTTTTTTGTCACTTCAATTGATGATTGCAAGTAGTTTGCCATCATCTTTGCAACTGCCCCCTGCAGGGCAGGCAATTTACCACTTATTTTAGAATAGTCTTCAGGAAACTCAAAAAACGAAAGCATAGTAATAAGTTCATCAATCGTATTGACAACACCACGTGCCTCTGTTTTTATAAAACTTTCTTTCCCCTCAGTAGTGACAGTATCAGTATCAAATCTGATATCCGAAGGCACAATCAGTTCAGAGTCCCTGTTGTCCTTTATTGCCCTTTCAAGGGCATTTCTTAGACCCCGCACATTGTCCCGCCATCCATGGTTTTCCAGTAATGTCATAGTCTCAGGTAAAATCTCTCTGGGCCAACGCGCATTATTTTCCTTACAGAGGATCTCAAGGAGTCTTTCTGCGATCAATGGAATATCTTCCTTCCGTTCTCTGAGAGGGGGGAGGGTTATGGTATAGGCATTTATTCTATTCAGAAGGTCAGACTTGAATTTCCCCGTCTTTGCATGCTCCTCAAGGTTTTTATTAGTAGCAAGGAGAACCTGGACATCAATAGGTATTTCATCACTTCCTCCCTGCCTTTTAACAACCCTGTTCTCTATTGGCCGTAAAAGCTTATTCTGGAGGCCCTCTGGAATATCTCCGATCTCATCTATAAAGAGCGTCCCTCCATTCGCCATTTCAAAAAGACCTTCCCTGTCAGAGTTAGCCCCGGTAAATGCGCCCTTGACATGGCCAAAAAGCTCATCTTCCTGGAGGGTCTCTGCGGTACCATGTGGAGGATAGAATTTATAAGGTCCCTCTGACTTCGGAGACACATCGTGGATATACCTTGCAAGCAGTTCCTTACCAGTCCCTGTTTCACCAAGTATCAGGATATTCCCCTTGCCAGTTGCCGCTCTTCGTGCTGCCCTTAAGGTTTCAAGTATCTCAACAGATTTTCCAATGATTCTATTCTTTTCATCTGTCAGGTTCCTGCTGTCCTCTATCAGCCCATGCTCAAGTATCTTGGCCCTGAGTATCTCCTTTGGTGAGAGAGTAGCTGTTCCGTGTTCATGCCTCTGTATAAAGTCGGATGCACCACGCCTTCTGCAGTCCTCTATAACACCTGCACGCTCTCTGCTGCTTATAATAACTATCGGTATATCAGGGAATCTTTCATGAACGGCATCGAGAATAACAAGTCCAAAGGAATCGTCTCCAAGCTGACCCTCCGGTTCTCCATCAACTATTTGCCCTGATACAAACCGCAGGTCAAGAAGGATCAGTGCCCATTGTCTCTCTGCCCCCCTGTCCCATCCCTTGTTTACTATCTCAATGGCAACATTTACATCATTCTTTACAGTATTAGCTTGCCTTACCTGTCCAGAACAAAAGATCGCCTCAGCAACCTGCTCTTGAATAGATGTTGGTTTCTCATCATCCCCTGTTGAATCGATTAGCCCGAAGTTGCGGCATAGGTTTCTCCTGTCCGTCAGCGATGAACCAAAAATGTCATCGATTAGCAATATTCTGGGTATCATATTTTCCATTTCAGCCGCTATATATCCACAGATTACACAGATTTTCCATTCGTGTAAATTCGTGGCTAAGCAAATGATTTAAAATCCACAATCCAAAATTATCAAACTACCTGTATTTCATGAGGCAGCTCGCTTATTTTTTTGCTGAAGTCACTAAATAACAAGATGATCCTTTCACCACTTGAGTCATCTGATTCCATTTCGCCCTTCAACGCATGGGCTATTGAATCTACAATCTTATCTATCTCGTCTATCTTTAACCTAAGCTCCAGCACCTTATTTTCAATACCTGTTCTTGCAAGATAAAGTGCATGAATCACCTCTCCGAGCCATTCCTTATTTTCATCAGACATTCTGTCAAGGGGTGGCTCATACAAAAGCTGCCTTGGACTCAGGGCTTCCTCTGCGTTATCAATAAGTCTCTTAAAGATATTCCTCTTCTTCTTCCACTGTAAAAGCTGCTCAAGTATATCATTTCTGTCCGGCCCGCAAGTATCAATATCATCAAAACACTCCTTCCATGACTTTAAGAACGTCAGATAACGGTTTTGAAGCCAGTCATGGTGGAGCTTTGAGCGGAGATTGTTCCATTCGGTGTTCTTCATATTTTAAAGTTCTTACTGAATACACACCTTCTGATTGGGATAATATCTATTAGTGTTAAAAAAGTTGAAGCATAAATCAATCAATTTTTTTATAAAACCTCTTCGATAATCAAAAAAGATTTATTTACTATTTCTGTAAAAATTTTTATATATTCTGATTTGAGATTATTCCCATCGTCAAAATATTGACTTTTCTTATTTCTTATTTCTTCTATCAATTTAATATCTTCAATGTTTTTAGTAATCGTTTCCAACTCTTTATCTAATTTATCTTCTTTGTAGTCGTCCCCTAAAGCAGGCTTCCACCAATCTTTTTGTAATGTTAGTTTTTTATTGGTTACTGCGACTTCCTTAAGAAGTCGTATCTTTTTAGGAGCATTAGCTGCAAGGTAGCCCTGGCAAAGGATGGAAAGGGCTATTAGGTGAGTTTTTATAGGTTCGGGTTGAAGAAGTGACCAGTCAACCTCATTTTCTAATTTTTCAAAAAAATCAATAGCTTTTTTATAATCTTTCAATTTATCCGCAGGATATAAACAATAGTGAATATTATCACTGTCATGCTCACCTTTTATAGTAACTGTGTTTATGAAAACGAATTGTTTATCACTATTATCTTTTGCTTTTTTCTTCCAAACATCGTTGTTACCAGTATGAATAAATATTAGGTCGTAGTTGTTAATCTGGTTTATACTAGTGATATTATCAAAATTATAATTTTCAAAAAATGTTTTTATAGCTTTGATGTTACGCCAATCAAAATATGCTTTATTCATTTATATACTCCCATCCATCTCGATAGAAAATCTGTTGTTGCTAACCTGCAATCTGATATTTCCAGCAATTATATTTACATCTGATTTGTTTTCTGTACAATTTATATGTGCTTTATCTACTGTTGCTTTACAATTGTATATAAAATCCAGAAAGGGCTTTAAAAAATCACCACCCTCAAAACGATGGTTACTATCTTTTGCAAGTCTTATTACGCTTGCAAAATTTTTTGGGTCATAATCTTTAAAATTAAAATTTGAGAATTTCATTTCAATAAGATAACTTCCATTTTGTCTTGTTATATTTGTTTCATCTAATTCAAGATCTTTATTATCAGGCTTAAAGATTAGAAATCCTTCAATTAGGTTAAGTAACATAGAGTAAGAAGGAACAGGTATCGAAACATTTATATCAGTAATTTCTTGGTTATTTATTTTTGTTATAAAATCAGACAAATCACTACTTTCACATTTTGAAGAATCAACATTATAAAAGATTGGAGACCTTTTTTCACAAAGAATTATTATTAGTGGGAGCCATGGCTTTTGACCACCTGGTTTATAGGGAGTATGCAATATATATTTGAAAGCGTTCAATGCATTCGTCAATGTATTTTTATCATGTTTTTCAGCGTTGATATCAATATTGGATTCTAATTGCTTTGTCCATTTAATTACCTGGTCTTCATTTACATTAATTATTTTTTTACATAATTCCCGCAAGCCATAGCGCGGATCAGTTTTTGGACTGGAAAAAAGCAGTTTCCTGAGAAGATCCATACTATCTCTTATATCTGCTTGGATAGAATCATCTGAGAAAATCTCTTTTACAATTGCTGTCAAAGTACATACGTAATCAGATAACTTTGAATAATACTGAGGTTTATGTACAACTTCCCATTGTATACTGCCAATATTGCATTTAGTACCTTCCTCAAAGTATTTCCATACGCGAGGAGCTGCTAAAAATATTGCTCGATGAGGATGATACAAAATCGCTTGTAATTCTTGAGAATCTTTTTGTAATTTTTCGATAGAGGCAGAGATACCATCAAGCGGTTTTAGAAGAAGATTTAACATTTCTTCCGATTTTTTAAGTTCTTCTTTTTGTTTTTGAAGTTCTTTTCTTGCATTCATCTCAAACAAAACGCCAAAGGGAAGAGCAATTCTTTCTAGACAAGATAATAAAATATTTATAGTATCTTGATTTTTAAATTCCTCTCTTGCCGCAACATAAATTTCACCATAACTTTTAAAAATATTCAAAAATGTCTTGTGGTATAAAGGCCTAGCACAATAAAAATTTAATTCATATCTTTTCAGTGGTTTATCAAGAAGAAAATCCAAGTATTTTTGGAACCTTTCAAATTTATCTTCATCTTCTATTAACCGCATTTCCCACATAACTTTATGACGATAAATCTCTTCGCTATTTATTAAAATTGACGGTTGCAGGTCGGTTTCCTCTTTATTATTAATCAGATATATACAGTCAGCTCTAGCGAGTCTACCTTCAGTAAAAAGCTTAAACAAGCTATATCTCTCATCAAGATGTTTTTTAGCTTCTTCATAATTATTGATAAGCGTGTCCCATCTATCGGTAATTCCCTCTATTTCCTTATTATTTTTTGTACAAAGTACATAACCAAAACCATTCTGTATTGTTCTTACTTGGGCATCTTTATCCTCCCCCTGGTCAACAATTGTCATTCCCACCCATAGTAATTTATAGAATTCATGGGGTCCAATAACTTTAAGAATTAGATCGTTAAAGTCTTTATTTATTTCCCTGATTATCCCATGTAATTTGCCTGTTGCTTTAAAGCAATCGTTAACTGTAATTTCTACAGCATCAAAAAATTCATTGATTGCAAAATCAATTTTTTTAGCCGACATCAAGGTTCCTCTGGCAGAGACCGCAGGCTTTTTAAATTTATAAAAATAGTATTATAAGGAGTTACAATAAATAGTAGCATCCGATTATGTTACGACCCCAATATTTTTATTCGATTACCTGATAGTGATTTTAGCTCCTTATCAAAAGCGTCATAGGATGTCTTAAGGAATGGGAATCTTTCTATTTTATTCTTTACCCTGTCTCTATATGTATTACTATTGTAGAAATCAAAGATAATCTTCTGGCGCGCATCAATCAATTGTTTCTCTGACAGATTATGACATTTAACAACCGGCTTATTTTCTGACATTTCATCATAATTATCTGTTGTCAAAATCCAGTCTGATTTTTTTGATGCAGGAGACCCTTTGTAAGGGACAGCGAATGCTACCCTTATTTGATCAATCGGATTATTTAACAATCCTTCTTTGATTTCGTTTAATGTTTCATATGATTCCCATGGAGAGCCAATAACTATATAGACTCTATTAATTATTCCAACATCGTCAGTATTTTTCAACGTTTCACTTATGTTTTTAAAATTATAACTCTTATCATAGCAATCCTTTACTATTTTTTCGTTAAACGATTCAACTCCAAATCCAATTTTTGAGCAACCAGCATCAGCTAACAGTTTAGCATCTTCCTTATTTATCCCAATTCTTGCTAAGCAAAACCAATGAATATATTTATCAATATCATCCCGCATTGAAAATAAATTATAACGATCATGAGGCTTATGAAGGTTGCTATTTATAATCGCGTTACATAAATCCCTCATTTTATTTCTATTATGGTTAAAGGTAACGTCATTAAAGTAAAAAAAATTTATGCTTTTTCCATTTGAAGTAAGATAATTGTTTCTTATAGTAATTATTTCTTTTATTAATAGTTCGTGATTTCGAAACGTCACCTTTTCATTATTAACTGGTTTGGTTTTATTACACCAAACCTCAGGGGTTACACAAAAAGAACAGTGTGCTGAACAGCCTCTGGAATATTGAACCTGAACAACACCTGTCTGCAACTCGAATGAAGGATAACTCAAATTCCAGTTTTTACTGCCATGCATAAAGCGTGCATAACGTTTTGCTTCGGGAAGAATATCCAAGTTTTCAATTCGATCTCGAACTCTAAATTCCTTACTCTTCAATTGAGGATCATCTTTATAGACCAATCCTTCTATTGAGAAAAATTGATTTTGACCTTCTTTTATTGTATGAACCAGTTCTTTAAATGTAATTTCCCCCTCACCGAAAACAACAAAATCAACAACATCTTCCTTTATAACTTCTTCTGGGTCTAACGAGGGATGCTGCCCACCAAAAACAATCTTAACCTTTTCTTTCAATCTTCTCTTGACTGCACGTGCAAGTTTTAGAGAATATTTATAATTACACGTCAAAACTGAGAACCCAACAATGTCAGGCTCATCTTTACATATAGCATCCACAAATTTTAATTTATCTATTTCTCCTTGTTGCATAACTTCAACATGCACTCCATATTTTCCTAATTCCGTTTCTACATAAGAAGCAATAATCTCACAGGCATAAGGTTCAAGAGTATTCCCCCGAAGTTCAAGAGTTCGAGTCATATAACCTATATCAGTTGGTTCAACTAGAATTATATACATTTATCCTTTAGCTCCTTTTTTATCCTTTTAACTTTATCCCTATATACAGGATATTATTAACAGTCCTAACTTCACTTCTTATTTATCTCTATATATATTAAATTTTCCATCTCTAACAATTTTTAAACGTAAATCACGTTTAAGAGTACCTTGTTCATCAAATTCAATACTACCTACAACCCCCTCTATTGGCTTCATTTCTGCAATAGCTTTTCGGATGTTTTCACCGGTGAGTTCTTGGTTTTTTAATATATTAATCGCTTTTATTATAACCTGAACTGAATCATAAAATTGCGCTGCCCAGATATTGGGGTCTTCATTATATTTCCGTTTATATTGACGAATAAAAGACTTCATAATAGGTGAGTCTGATGTTGTATCAAATCCTGGCTGAGAATAAACGACTCCTTCTGCTGCATGACCAGCAAGTTTAAGAAATTCCGGACTTTCTATCGCAGAATAAGATAGAAAGGGAACAGTTATCCCAATCTCTCGAGCCTGCTTTATAAGTAAAGCTGCCTCTTTATAGTATGCAGCAAGGAAGATTAAATCAGGATTTTTTTTCTTTGCTTTAAACAAAACAGTGCGAAAATTCGACTCATTTTGTTTATGGCCTTCCGCTATTACTATATTACCACCTAGTTCTTTAAAACGTTTAGCGAAAACCTGGTAGAACCCTCGTCCCGAATCATTATCAGTATAGAAAACAGCAACATTTCTTTTATCCAAGCGTTTGTATGCAACATCGGCAAGGTAGCTCCCTTCCTGGTCAGATAAAAGCATCATGTTAAACAGATATGGAGATAAACCTCTAAGCTTTGGACTATTTGCAGGCCCATTTATCATAACAACTTTGTTGCGTTCAGCTATAGGGGCAGTTGCGAGGATAACGCCACTGAAAGCACTTATAATTACCGGAACATGATCTTGCTGTATAAGTTTCTCTGTTACAGTCACTCCAAGTTTGGCTGTTCCTTGGCTATCTTCCAATATGATGTCTATCGGAATAGAGGGATTTTTTGCATTGTATTCTTCTACAGCTAGTTGAGCACCTCTATTCATCGCAACTCCATATTGAGCAGCATCTCCGGTCATCGGAAGTACTAAGCCAACTTTGAGCTCAGATTGTTTTGCGACTTCTTTTTTCTCGCAACCAGTAACGACAAAAACAGTAAGAATAATGATAGACAAAGCCCATAACATGTTAAAAGAATTTCTGAAGTGTAAATTTTTATTCATTTATTTATCTCCTTTCATACTTAAATCCCATTCCTCAAAAAATGTAATTTTATCTATAGGGAGTCTTGGTCTTGCCGCAGGCGCTTCCGCAGCCTTGCCCAATGCAAGCATTGAAACTAAAACAACGTTGTCATCTTTAAGATTAATGCTTTTTTTAACAATTTTTTTGTCTCTTATTGCTATCCAGCACGACCCCAAATTTAATGCTGTTGCTTGGAGCATCATACCATATACAGCTATTGCAGTATCACGGATAGCTTTTGCAGAATCTTGTTCAGGGTTACCTCGGAGCCCTAGGCTAAGGAACTTTTTTACTTCTTCTTTTGAAAATGCTCCAGCATTAGATAATTCAATAAGTCTCTCTTCTGTCTGTTGCTTAGCTTTCAAATCTGCTGCACATACTATAATGCAACTGCTATCTTTAAAATAATATTGTCCATAAGAAGCCTCTATAAGCTCTGTTATTTTAGTTCTATCCTGTACAACGACAAAGCGCCAAGGTTGTGAATTCGTTCCTGAGGGGGACCTTCTTGCCGCCTCGAGAATTGTCATAATATGATTTTCTGGAATTTGAAAATCAAGCACAAATCTTCTAATTGAGCGACGATTTTCAATTTCTTTTAATAAAGTCATCTTTGCCCCTCTTTAATGCCATTATAATATTCTAAAGGTACTGTTATTAATATAGTTTTCCCTTCTTTAATCATCTGACCGATTCTACCACTAATTCGTTCAATTGCCCCTTTATCCAATCCAATCATCGGCTCATCGAGCAAATATACATCTGCCTCTGGCAGCATTTCAATTAAGAGTTTCTGCTTCTCTCCACCGCTTAAATAGTTTGCCTTTTTACTATTCAATGAATCAAAGAGATTATTATTTGTATTTGCTATTTTTCTATTCTCTTCAACGCTTAAGGATGTAAATGGTGACTCCCGTGATCTTAACCCAAGTTCATGGGTTTTCACCGCCAAAGGGTGTAAAACCGGTAATTTATTGATATAGTTTTCAGGAAAAACAAGGAGTTACGGGGCGAGCCACAAA
>QILJ01000503.1 GCA_003233295.1 Ignavibacteria bacterium
ATTCATCTCGAATCTATCTCTGTCAATTGACAGATTGCGGACGAGACACACCGGAGACGGGCAATCGACTGCTATAGCCACGAGAATACTCCTCTGCATCCTTGCGGTAAAAATCTTTATTTCAACTCATCAAAATAACAGTCGATCAACTCTTTTGCATGCGATTCTGTTTTAGCTTCCACTATACATCTAATTATCGGCTCGGTATTCGATTTGCGGAAATGCACCCAGTGATCATCAAAATCTATTCTCAAACCATCATCAGTATTTATTTTTTCATCGCTATACTTCTGAACTAAACCGTTAATTACTTCATCCGGATTTCTATCGCCGACAGCGATCTTTGATTTTACAATATGATATTCCGGTAATGCTTTTTTCAATTCTGTAATAGTTCCGCCGAAGTCCAATAAATGCTGAAGAATAATAGCAGTGCCAACCAGAGCATCACGTCCGTAGTGCAGAGCGGGATAAATAACTCCGCCGCTTCCTTCACCGCCAATTACCGCATCAACTTCTTTCATTTTAACAACAACGTTGGCTTCACCAACCGGTGAACGATAAACTTTGCATCCGAAAGATTCTGCTACATCGTCAACCGCTCTAGTTGTGGATAGATTCACAACAACATTACCTTTGGTTTTTGAAAGGACGAATCTTACTGCTTGTGTAATTGTGTATTCTTCACCGAATGGTTTACCTTCATCAGTTATCAAAACTAATCTGTCAACATCAGGGTCAACAACAACAGCAAGATCAGCGTCATGATCTTTTACTGCCTGCATTGTTTCTGTTAGATTTTCCGGTATGGGTTCCGGCAAGCGGGGGAATATACCGGTTTTTTCACAATTTAGTTCAATAACTTCGCAGCCGAATTTTTCCAGAAGTTCCGGCATAACGTAAGAGCCTGCACCGTTTACGCAGTCCAGAAGAACTTTAAATTTACGTTTCTTAATAGCATCAATATCAATTCCTGATAAGTTCAACACTCCTTCCATGTGGTTCAATAATCCTTCGGAGTAATCTGTAAGTTTACCAAGTTTATCCCATGGCTCATAGTGGAATTTTTCTCCTGTAATATACCCTAGCATTTCTTTGTTCTCTTCCAAAGTCATGAATTCACCTTTGTCGTTAAGCAGCTTAAGCGCATTCCATTCGTTTGGATTATGACTTGCAGATATCTGGATTCCCCCGACAGCATTGAGCCTTGTAACATTGTATAGGACAGTTGGAGTAGGGCACACACCTATATCAATCACATCGTTACCCTTAGCAAGCAAAGTACCGACAATAATATTTTTTACCATATTGCCGGTAATTCTTCCGTCGCTTCCCAGAACAATTTTTCCTTTTCCGCAAAATTGTGCATATGCAGATGTATATTTAACTATGGTCTGCGGATCTAATCCATCCCCGATAATTCCTCTAATTCCCGATACACTTACCATCAATGTCGACACTATTTCCTCCCTTCAAATGTTTATTTTTGATGCAAAATTAAGAAAGATCATTTTCAAATACTAATTCGACTTGAAAATGCATGTAAGTGTAGTTATTTTTAAATTAGTTATTAAACTGCATAATTATTCACATAAAATTTTTTTACAGTAAAATATTTTGATTTTTTTTTGCAAATTTCTATTTGTTATACTATCTTTAACAATTCCAAATATGGACACATAAAATGATAATTCATTTCATACTAAAAACAAACAAGGGACGCTCTCTATGAGAAAATTTTTACTATTGTCTCTCATCTTTTCGCTTACCATTCTAACAATTCAAATATTTGCCGGCAGCGCAGGTAAAATTGCTGGAACGGTTAAAGATAAAGAGACCGGAGAACCTTTGCCATTTGCTAATGTATTTATAGACGGTACTACTATGGGTGCCGCGACAGATATTGACGGTAACTTTACAATTTTAAATGTTCCTCCGGGTATTTACTCGATCACAGCATCTGTTGTCGGATACCAGAAAGTGACCATCACCGATACAAGAGTGAATGTAGATTTTACAACACGTCTCGATTTTGAACTGAGCAGCGGTTCGGTTCAAATGGAAGCGGTTGTTGTACAAGGGGTAAGAGATCCTCTTATCAGGCAAGATCTAACAAATCCTATTGTTGCCATTACTGCAGAGACAATTCAAGAATTGCCGGTTGATCAGATCAGTGATGTGATAAAGCTTCAAGCTGGTGTAACTGTAGGCAACGATGGTCAGATACACATGCGCGGCGGTTTCGGTAACGAGACAGCCTATACACTCAACGGTGTTTCATTGAATGACCCTTATAACAATAAGAAATCTGTTGGACTTGCAACAAACGCTGTTCAGGAGGTTTCTATTTCAAGTGGTACTTTCAGCGCTGAGTACGGTAATGCTCTTTCCGGACTTGTTAACTATGTTACCAAAGAAGGCGGCAATAATATCTCATTTAGTTTGAGAGGTTACGCCGGTGATTATGTTACAAGCAGGAATAATCTTTTTGCAAACATTGATAAGATAAATCCGCTGAATAGAGGAAGAATGGAAGCTACGATCGGCGGACCAGTATTTACTAATTCGTTGAAATTTTTTGCCTCAGGTATCTATGAAAATTATGGCGGTCTTTATTACGGACAGAGACTTTATAAGCCTACAGACTCTTACCTAAGTAGGGAAGCTTTCAGATCCGGTACAGATTCTCAAGGTAATCCGCTTGATACAAGATTTGGGAACGCAGGTGATCCTTATTGGTTCAATCCTTATAGTAACGATACGACAGGTTTACCGACAGGAGACGGCAAATATGTTGCGATGAATCCTTCAACAAGTTTGAACTTACAAGGTAACGTGATTTTTAATGTAAGCAGTTTAATGAAACTGCGTTACGAAGCTGTTTATAATAAAGGTGATTGGAAAACTTATAACCGTCGTTGGAAATTCAATCCTGATGGTAGAGGAACGAATTATCAAGATGGGTTAGTCCAAACTTTAGACTTTACTCATACAGTAAGTCAGAATGCTTTCTATACTTTAAAAGGATCTTACGGTTATAACCAAGTAAAACATTATTTGTATGAAGACATAAATGATCCGCGATATCTTCCTACTTTATATCAATTAGGTATTAGTAATACCGGCTATGTAGCTGGCGGAACTGATAATTACAGGCTTGATAGAAAAACAACAACATTGACATTAAAGGGTGATCTTGTTGCCCAGTTAGGAAATCACGAATTCAAACTCGGTTTTGAAGGAAGACAGCACGAACTTCTTTATGAAAGTTATAATATTGAAATACTGAATGCAGACGGTTCTAAGATCAATAATTCCGATCTGCTTTATAACCCGAATCAAAATTTGATCCGTCGTAAACCCACGGAATCAATGTCTCTTTATACACAATACGATAAAAAACCAGTTGACGCTGCACTTTATGTCGTTGATAAAATGGAATTGGCAAGAAGATTTATATTGAATGTCGGTTTAAGGTACGAATACTTCGATCCGAAATCCCAATATAATTCGGATCTTTCTTCAGACCTCGAAGATTTAGGCGATGGGGTAATGTATAGAAATCTTAAGGATGCCACAGCAAAGCAGTACTTATCTCCGAGATTATCAATCTCATATCCTATTACTGCTGAATCAGTGATCCGATTTTCTTACGGTCATTTTTATCAAAACGGAAGTTTATCTTCTTTATACGCCAATCCAAATTTCTTTGTAACTAATGTTGGCAGCACACCTACATTTGGTAACCCGGATGTTAAAATGCAGCGATCAATACAATATGAACTTGGACTCCAGCAGAAAATTGCTCCAAATTTAAAGTTGGAACTAACCGGTTATTATAAAGATGTTAGAGATTATATTTATTTCCAAACGGTATTCACTAATACCGGTAGGGAATATAGAGTTCTAACTAATTTAGCTTATTCTAATGTGCGAGGGATTTCTTTCAGACTGGAAAGAAGAAGAGCACCGGAGGATATGTTCTATGCTACATTGGATTATACATTCCAGATTGCTGAAGGAAACAGAACGCAGCCAGCCGATGAAATATTCTTTAGTGAAAAAGCAGGCAAGCAGTCTGAAACTTATTTGGTCCCAATGGACTTCGATAGAACTCATGTTCTTAATATTACTTTTGGATTATATCAATCGGAGGACTGGACACTTGGTTTGATCTATAACTTGCAGTCAGGTACTCCTTATACACCGGCTTATCCGTCACAAATTATCCCTATCACGTTTATTCAGAATTCCGATAATCAATTGATACAGAATAATCTGGATTTTAAGTTTGAGAAATTTTTCAAAACTGGGGACTTTAAATGGTCTATCTTCTTATGGGTACAAAATCTGTTAGATACACAAAACGAGCGTACTGTGTATCCAAGTACCGGTAGAGCGCTGAGTTCGGTTGAAGAAACAACAAATGCGAATGCATTCAGAAATATTGAGAACAGAATTGAGAGAGGCGACCCGGGATTATTCGGGATGGATGAAATGGACGGTTATTATTCCAGAAGACCAGAAAGAGTAAGTCCACCGAGAGAAATTCGACTCGGATTTTCTCTTCTCTTTAATTGAAATTAAAATATAAAGGTATCATAGATATGAAACGTTTAACAATACTATTGATGTTTTTAATTATTCTTCCAACATTCTTGACTAATATATTTGCTCAAGAATATGATGAGTACGGCAATATCAATATTAAAGGTCTCTCCGAAGAAGATATGGTAAGGATTTTCGGAGATCAATTTAACCGTAAGTTCTTTAAAGTAAACGGTAATAAAAAGGTGATCAAGGAATCTATTATTAATGGCAACAACATCACTACTGTTCTTTTCAATTACGGATCCATTTGTAAACCAAATTATTTAGGTAACATTGCCGACCTTGTTTGGGATGGTCTCGGTTACGGATTTGAATTCGGACCTTTAGCAGCAGCCGAGGTTATTGGTGATTCAAATCAAGTTCTCCACATTACATCCGATTCATTTGTTTTGACTAATCAAGGAGACTACAATACAGATGGAACTCTTAAATGGGGATGGCTGCCGAAAGATGGTTATGTGGATACGACACAGAATGAAATTGCAAGACTAGCCATCGGAGATAAAAATGGTGATGGTAAACCTGATTCGTGGCCAGAAAAGTGGTATAACCCGGATGTGGGTAAATATCTTTGGCCTGCATTTTTAGGCGATCAGGCTACGGCTCCCGATGAGGAAGTTTATTATGTGGTTGATGATTTTACCAACGCAGAATTCCCATATACACCATCTTATTCGGATCCTGATATGAAAGGGCTAGGATTGGATATGGAAGTTAGAGTGATCCAATTCAGCAATCCGCTTGCCGATGACATTATGTTTTTAGTTTACCAGATTACAAATGCAAGTGAAAAAAAGATCGGCAGAGGATACTTTGGAATGCACGGCGATCCTCATGTCGGCGGGTGGACGGATTACAGTGATGACAGAGCTGACTTTATCGATCCGTTCGGAAGATCTGTTCAATTAAATCTTCAGGAAGTTCCCCAGAGAGCTAGAAATATGGTCTATTCATGGGATGACGACGGCGTTGGAATGGGCGGAAGACCTACAGGATATTTCGGATGGAAATTTCTCGAATCACCATCAAATGCCCATGATGGGATAGATAACGATGATGACGGTATTACAGATGAAACTCCTGAGAACAGTAAAGGAGAATTCATTGACGGTACTACCATTCCGCTTGAAACCGGTATCAGCAATGTGGAAAAATATACAAAAGTTTTCGGACCTCCGAAACCAAGATTTGCCGGTGATGAAGACGGAGATTGGAATGTGGATAAAGATGATATAGGTATTGACGGTATCGGACCTAATTCACCTAACTATCCTGGTCCGGATTATGGCGAAGGTGACGGCGAACCATCACAAGCTTGGTATCAGGATCTTGACGGAGACGGGGATTATACTCCTGGTGAACCAATAAATGATGACAGAATTGAAGGCTACAGATGGGCTGGTTCGGAACCGAATTTTGGTCTAAGAGATATTTCTGAATCCGATCAGATTGGACTTTCAAGTTTTCAAGCTGCGCAGTATACGAACTCTGATCCTAATGTTCCTAGGAATGATCCTCTCATGTGGCAATGGCTCTCTTCAGATACTATCAATACTGCACAGGAGTTATTATCAGAACCAGGTGATAATGTTTTTAACTTTGGTACTGGTCCTTTAAGTCTGGAAGCCGGTGAATCACAAAGATTTTCAATGGCAATACTTTTCGGTCATGATATTGATGACTTAATATTGAATGCAGAAACTTCAACAAAAATTTTAGAAGCAGACTACAGATTTGCTCAACCGCCTATTAAACCAACTGTTACCGCAGTTTCAGGTGAAGGAAGAGTAACTCTGTATTGGGATACAAAAGCAGAAGAATCTGTTGACCCGTTAACAGGTCTTAAAGATTTTGAAGGTTATAAAGTTTACCGCAGCAGGGATTATACATTTAAGGATGTATATTCAATTACAGATGCAAACGGTAATCCTTTCTTAGGAAAAGCTCTAGCACAATGGGATTTAGACGATTCACTATCTGGTTTTCATCCGGTAGACTATCCAGGTAGAGCAGTTAAATTCTATCTCGGTAATAACAGCGGTTTAGCTCATCAGTTTGTCGATTCTACTATTACAGATGGAATAACTTATTATTATGCTGTTGTTGCCTACGATTTTGGTACGAATGAAATTCCGCCTACTGAGAATAAAGCGATAATCAGAAAAGATCCTATTACAAGTGAACTTACATTCGAAACAAATACTGCGATGGTTACTCCTGGAGGAGTAAGCGCCGGTTTGGATGATGCTGAAGTTGGAATTGGTGGTAAGCCTCTTCAGGTAAATGGCAACTCTACAGGCGATCTTAATATAGTTATTCTTGATGATCTTGGTGTTAAAGATAAGTTTTATAAGATAGAGTTTACCGGGGATTCAACTTACACAGTGTTCGATTCAACCGGTGTTGTCGATCAATTTGTTTCTAAGGATACTGTCTTTACTGATTTGAAAAAAACATGGGTCAAGGCAAGTACAATTGTAGTAAAAGATGCCTCTGGTAATGTTATTGATCCTTCCAGGTATATAGTCAACGAAAAATTCGGTAAGATTAGAGGTGCTTTATCCGGCGATCTGCCTGCGGGCGAATTATTTGACGTTACTTATAATTATTATCCTATCCCGGCAAGTAATGCTATTGATAGCTCAGACGCTAATCCGGTTTTTGATGGTCAACGACTTTTTGTCAAAAATGATCCATTGGATTTAGATGTAGAGAAGTGTGTTTGGGATGAGGAAGCAGTAACGAACATCAGAGATTCTGTATTGTGGAGTTTATCAAATGCTGATTACATTGGTAATCCTCATGTACAGTACAGAGCCGATTGGGAAGTCAGATGGTTAAATTTAGATACTCTTGATGATGGAACGTGGGCAAACATTGGTGATACTTCGCATGTAGCGGCTGGAGGTTTCCCTGAAATTTTAATGCCTTTCTATGTTGTTAATGTTTCGGAAGTTGATGACCAAGGCAACCAGGTAAAAGGAAATTATCTTGTTGATGAATCCAAATCGGACAAGGCTGGTAATGGACAATGGGACTGGGGCGAACCATTACTCCTCAGACCGACTGATGCTTCGGGTGCAACAGTTTCTTATTTCCTTCAGTTTAGTTTACGCCCTGATACATTGATCATTGATTCAACAATAGTAGATGATTCAACTACTACTATTGATACGACAATTAATAAGTTTGACCCAATTTATCCAAAAGAAGGGGACATATATTATGTAAGAACTTCGAAACCTTTCATGAAAGGAGACTTATATACCTATGAAAGTAAGAAAGCCGAATTGAATAAGATAAATGCCGAGGTATCTTTAGATAATATTTATGTCGTACCTAATCCTTATGTGGCATTCAGTATGGCTGAAGAACCGGGGAGGTTACCTGATAAACGCGGCGATAAACAGTTGCAGTTCAGAAATCTGCCTCCGGAATGTACAATTAGAATATATACTGTGACTGGTGAATTGGTCTCGGTTATTTATAAAAATGATTTTACGAACATGGCAACTTGGGACTTGCTAAGTGACGAAGGACAGCGTATTGCTTACGGCGTGTATATTTATCATATAGAAGTTCCTGATGTTGGTGAAAAAATTGGCAGATTTGCGGTTATAAAATAAGAGATATCGATTAACCGGGTATCTGAAAAATTTATAACGGAGGAAAATAAATGAAAAAATTCAATTATATTATGGTCTTGATTGTTGTGCTGGGTCTCTCGATTCAGACCCAAGCGCAGTTATTCAGGGAAGTTTCAAAGGTAGGAACGACTTCGGCACAGTTCCTTAAGATCGGCGCCGGTGCCAGAGCTATTGCACTTGGCGGAGCTTATTCTGCTTTTGGGAACGATATTTATTCTATATACTGGAACCCTGCCGGTCTAGCGCTGAGCAATCATAGTTCGGAAATCGTTTTCAACCATGCAAATTGGTTAGCGGATATGAGCTACGACTTTGCTGCCGGGTCAATAAATCTTGGTGATGCAGGTATCCTGGCAGTCAGTTTCACTTCTTTTGGTGTGCCAGAGGATAAAGTGAGAACATTAGCTAATCCCGAAGGGGACGGACGAATGTGGGATGCAAATTCTATAGCGCTCACAGTCTCGTATTCAAAAAGGTTGACTGATCGTTTTTCAGTTGGGTTTAACGGTAAATATATAACCGAGAATATTTGGAATTCGTCGGCATCCAGCTTTGCATTTGATGTTGGTACTCTCTACAGAACACCGTTTAATGATCTTATAATTTCTGCGGCAATATTTAATTTCGGCGGAGCGATGCAATTAAATGGAAGAGATATCCAATTTAACGACGATCCTAATGATAATATAGATACCGGACCGAATAACATCCCTGCTTCATATGATACTGATGCTTTTGCTCTGCCTCTGATGTTCAGGTTTGGATTGGCGATGGACTTTGTAAAATCAAGGTATATAAGATTAAGCGGAGCAGTTGATGCAATTCATCCGAACGATAATTCCGAGTATTTGAACTTAGGTTCGGAATTTGCATTTGACGAACTTCTATTTTTACGAATCGGTTATCGTCAACTATTTATGAACAATAGTGAAGGTGGTTTAACCTTTGGCGGCGGATTGAAATATTATTTCAATAATTCTTTTGGAGTATTTATCAACTACGCATTTGCCGATTACGGAAGGTTGAAAAGCGTTCACTTTTTTGATGTAGGTATATTATTGTAATAAAACAAATCAGATATTAATTTAAGGAAGGGGCGATTTCGTCCCTTTTTTTATATA
>QILJ01000403.1 GCA_003233295.1 Ignavibacteria bacterium
AGATCCTGATCATCCATTGGAAGCGACACAAAACGCCCTTACCGTTGCTGAATGCTAGCAGCATATAAGTATTGTGTCCCCAGATACCTAATTTATCGACGAACAAAGAATCTAAGAGCAGTACAATTATTGCTCGGTCATACAAAACTGGAAAGTACCGTAAGGTATCTCGGTATTGAGGTTGACGATGCTCTTGAGATTGCTGAGCAAACAGAAGCTTAGGAGGAAATATAAAAGACTATACTTCATTATCTAAGTACTAGATTGTGCAGACAATTCAACAACTAAATACTCACTATTTGATTCGAAAATTGATCTAGGGTTTTGACTATAACCAAGTTGCTTATTAGCATATTCAGCAACGTTTTTTCCAAGATAATCACCCAGTGATCTATCAGTAATATACTTATTATTATCTATTACTTCATTCACCTCACCATTAATAGCCCTTACTAAATGATAAGTCCAAATCCCCTGTTCTAATTTATCACAGGAGTACGAACTCTGCTCTAGTTGACAAGAGAAGTATGAAGCTAAATAATTAAGCTCACTACTTAAAATTCTAATTTCGTCGGCATCAATATTTGATAGTGTATTTCTGCTATTTTCATCTTGAATGGATTGAGCACATGCATCAATAAAAATTATGGCAGTTTTACATTTAGATTGAGACAATGGATCTAATAATATTGTACGTAGTGAAACTGCGGTTTCAGCAACATAGAAAGGATGCATATCATACGTTGACAAGTAATTATCTACACCATTGTGAAACCCGTGACCTACGTAATAAAATATAAGACGATCTTCAGCAGTCAACTCATGAAATAGTCCTTTTAGATCATATTGCAAATCATTTTTTGATGCCTTTTCACCCAGAAAGATATGAATATTTTCTTCTTTCACATTCATTTTTGTGATTAATATATTTTCAAATAAACGAACATCATTTTCTGCATATTTTACATCATCAATTTTATTTTCGTCCCTAGGTTTATACTTTTCGATACCAATAACAATTGCTATTGTTCTTGCATATTCAGAAACTTTTATTTCTTTATTTTTATCAGAACTAGATTTTTCTTCAAGTATGGTACTGCTTCCACTTCTTATATATCTTTTATTCCCTAAAGTGATTTCAACTTCTGATTTATTTACTTTAATAACAAAAATAAATTCATCTCCAACATTTACCCAATCATAGGAAACAATGGGTTTTGACGAAAGAAATGTAATAGATTTTTTGATGATTTCATCCACTCTAAAATCAGAACTAAGCCCTGTAATAGTATTTAACTCTGGAGAGAGTTCATTAATTCCAAAAATCAAAGAACCTCCTTCAGTATTAGCAAATGAAGAAATTATCTCAGCTGTCTTATATGGAGAAAATGGCACAGCATTAAATTCATAATTAACCGATTTAGGCTTAATAAGTAACTCTTCAAACTCTAAACCAGTAAATGTAAAATTCGTTATCGGTATTCTATTAATTTCAGTCATCTTTAATAGCTTACCTAATGTTATTTTATATGGAACATTAGAACCACCTTCACACCATAACTCCGCATCTACATACTCAAGAACATCAAACTCAGCAGTATAGTAAAGCAATACCATGTCATTATCTGATGGTCTAGCAACAATTGTTATATCACTCCCATTCTTAGTAATTCCTCCGATGATACTTGGGGCTATTTCATAATAATTAGCACAGTCATATTCTGACAACCCACTTAAATACTTAGTAATATTTGATACGGCTCTTGAAATTAAACCTTGCACAAATTTAAAACGCTCATAATCTGATTTTGAGTTAAAGTAAAATTCTGGTGAAATAGAACCATTGCTAACAGCTTCGACAATCTCATCAAAAGATTTTACATCTCTACCTTTTAGAGGGTCTTGAACACTTTCATATGCATCTTCAACTTGATTTTCAATTAACGCAACACCTTCAGGAACAACAATACCTTCTTCATCGAAATACTCTTTTATTTCAGCATTTGTAGATCGCAAAAGAAAGTCTAATTCGTTATCGTGTCCAATTAAATAAAAATAACGACATAGAGATGTTGGAAGTTGTAGAAGCACCTTATTCGATTTCCAAGGCTTTGTTACAAATAAATCATGACTGTTCAAGTGTACATTTACACTTTTAGTAAATTCAATATCACCATATTCAATTTGCAGGGTTTCTGCCTCATAAATACTTAAAGAAGCGACTTTATTATCCAATTCTGACAGCTTTCTTTGAGTCTCTTCATTATTACTTTCTACAGAAACCCAAGCCTTAAAATACGGAATAATATCTTTCAACCGTGATACCAAGCTTGTTCCAGGCTCTTTTTTATCATATATCAGTTCAAAGTCACTTTGTTTCAATGCAGTTACATTAAAAGCTTCTAACAATATTCCTATATTTTTATGTCGTTTGTTTTCAGCGTTAATTTCTAAAAAATCGACTTGATCCTGAAATATTGAATTATTTCCATCTAAAAAATATTTTAGAGAAGAACATTCCATAAACTTATATTTCGTATTCAGCAACTTCCCTGAACCACCCCACGAAGAAACTTGTTGAATCTCAAGCCCATTCCAATTACCACACTGATCCAATAGCTCTTTATAAATACCCTGTATTCTAGTGACATTTTCATTTTTTACTTTCCCTTTCTCAGTCATATCAGAAGATATTTCACTAAGTATTTTCAAGTAGTCAGATAATTTAAGACAGGTTTTGAACCCAAAGAAAGACTTCCAATCAGGAGACAAATCAACACCATCAAATACTGGCAGATAGCTCCCAGCAAGTGACTTTATTTCATCAGCATTCAAAAATACAGATGCAGTAATTTGACACTCTTTTGTTATAACAGGGATACATTTAACATTTTTAATGAACCATGGAATATAATTTCCAACTTTATTGCCACTATTCCGCCCCGCAAATCCTGTCCGCCCCCAAAATGCTGTTGCAAGTTCAGATATTTTAGAGCATGAAACATTTTCAATCACATCAGCCCAAAACACCTTTGAAAAAGAATGTTCCTCAACGGTACTCTGGATGTGATTTAGAGTAGCAACCTCACTAAAATAGTCAGATGTAAACGTTGACACATATGGTGAAAACTTCTTATCCTCTTCTTCAAAATACGGCTTAAGAAAGCCTGATTTAATAAGTTCCTCTTTATCTATTTCTTCTTTATTTTTAGAACAAGATATACCTTCGCCTACACCTAAAAACTTGAAGAACCTTTTCCATTCATCTTTATCTTCAATTGTTGAAAAATATTTTTCGCTTATAAAAATATCAGCATCTAATACATCTTCAATCTCTAATCGAGGCGAATAAATATTGGACAAATAACAATCCTTAGCAGTAAGCAGAGTATCCTTTTGAGTAAGTAGCTTTAATTTTGACAATTGAGAAAGCAAATCATCCCTCAAATCACCTTTTTTATATAGATTAAAGAGATTCAAGATAGTTTGAATTGCATTCTCTTGTGTTATATAACTTTCTACATTAGGTATAATTGTTTTTCTGATAAAGCTAATATCTGTTTTTTCAATAACCCCAAGATCTTCAATCCAAGCTCTCATACCAGAATCCGAAGAAAGCCAGTCTTGCAACTCTTTATGTAAAAAAGATAATTCACTATCACTGGCATTCCAGTTAACGTCATCTGCTGTAGGGAAATAAACTTGAGATGGGATATTTAATATATCCTTATGATCCCATATAAACGGCAACTCACTAAGCATTCCAGTTGAAACATATGCGACAGACTCCTTTTCAGAAAGATACTTAAGATGCTTTATTAACTCTATGTTATTTTCAATAGAATGAACATCAAGAAAACTTCTTGATTGTAGAAATTTTGTAAAATCGTTCCATTCAAATCCAGTAACCCCAAGCCCCTTAAGCCTGCTCCAAAATTTGGAATACTTAATAAATACCTTTGAACTACTTGAGCCATCATTATTAAAATCATCAATAAACTTTTTAATCAATGCTTCGCCAATAAATTCTTTTTCAGAAAGAAATGTAAAATCGATAAGTGCATCTTCAATTTTTACCAGCTTATCTTTCTTTGATACAACGAAAGCTACAGTGTCAATAGCCTCTTTGATACTTTCATTGAAATATTTTCCCAGCTCATTCTCAAGTACTTTATTAGGAATTAAATTATAGGCTTGAAATTGTATTTCACTCTTAACCAATTGTGAAATCCATTTGAAAATTTCAATTGCTATATTCTTGAATATCCAATGATTCCATTTTGAATCATCATGGAGATGCTCACGGTTAGCATTTGTCAGAAAACTGGTATTTACAAGAACTGGTAATGAATACTTAGTTTCATCTGTTGGCAAATATGAATAGAGAAGCCTTTCATCTGAAGCCAGATCGGCTATACCATCAGCATCCATTTTGGCTGCTAATGTTAACTCAATGGTATTCGCTGTTAATAGTTTCTTTGGAAAATTCCGCTCATCTTGAAGAGTTAACTTTAGCTCTTTCGGTACATTTAAATTGATAGTATTTATCAACCATTGGGCTTCATCAATTCCATTTTTCTTTAAAATTATTTTATCAGGTTCAGAACGGTTTATTTCTATGCAGCTTATCGCATTTATGTCAAAATTAATTTCAGAAATATTCTTAAGAAAAAGAAACATATTTACATTCTCTGACAACTCCTGAATTGCTTGAATAGTTTCTTCTTTATTATTCAGCTTAATTATTGTAGCTACATTTACTCTCTGAAGATAGCTATGAACCGATTCTGATACATCTTGCTTTTCTGTATATATTGGAATTATCTGCCAAGGGTAACTGAATTCTCGACCCTCTTTTTCCTCCCAAATATCTTTATTATCTTCCCATTTCCACTCAAAAGGATATGAAGAATCAAATCTGAAATATTCATTATTTGTAAATACGATAACTTTGTCAGATTGACCAAAAACAGATTTGAATCCGATACCTTTATAACCAGTTTTATTCGAATCCTCCTTCTTTGTTCCATCATTAACATTACAAAGCCCCCGTAAATCACGAGCATCAAAAGCTTTACCTGTATGAGCAACAATTAGATAATCGTCAAAAGTTTTTATCCATACTTTTACTGTTTTATTTGGCTCAGATGAATCATCTGCATTCTGCAAAAGTTCATAGACAAATCGTTTAGAGTCAGTATATAAATCAGTGGATAACGAAATTAAGGAACTAGCTTGATTTATGGATTGACTTGGATATGTATAGTTAGTATTACGATTGAATAGACCATTAATTTCTTCTTTTAACTTCATTTATTCATATACCTTACAATACTAATAGTGTTACCCACAGCCACCCTCTTTAATGATCATTTGGGGTTATTCATTCATACCAATTCCTAGGGATTAGCGCTTTATTACCCCTCCATTTTGAATCAGTTACTGCTGATTGAAACCATATTTCATCGATATCGGCGTGGTCAGTAATAATAACCTGAAGATCAGGTGAAAGTTCAGCAACGATCTTAAAAACCCATTTAAACATTCGCTTGACTGCTTCACGATCTTCATCTTTAGGTATTTCATCTAAGCTTCCCGTCACATCCTGATCTGAAGGAAAATAAACCTGAGTTGGCTGATCAAAAAATATGAAACGACCGACTGGGCGTTTTTGCTCTATAAACCATTTAGCTAAAGCCAGATAAGCAACCAAATGGTAGCCAACCCAGTTTTCTCCACTTCCCATTCTATACAACGGAGTCCGGCCATGTGGAGTCTCTGCAACGACAGTTAATTTGGAAACATCAAGCCTTATTGGATGTTCACTATGTTCTAATCCAAGTTCCCGCGCCCACTTTGTCATATCTTCTGCAACGCAGCTAAGCTGTGATTCAAGTTTCTCTTTGAGCGCCGTAGGGTCTAATTGCTCTTCAAGATCTGTTATTTTTGGCTCAATTCTATTTAATTTATCTTGAAAAAAACTGGTATCATCACTCCATTCGACACTTTCAAGATATAAAGAAATTCTTCCAGCCGATCGCGACCTTCTATCATCAAGATCTGCTTTTGTGACAAGCTCAGTTTCTTTTTTTCTGAGAACATCCATTGCCTCACGGGTTTTTTTTATATTATCTGCTAGTAGCCTATCTTCCTCTCTTAATGTATTCAGGTATGAGTTAATTCGAGGCTTGTTTCTTGATACTCCTTCTAATTTACTATTAAGGTCTGCTACCGCAGAAGAAATAATAATTTCAGCTTTTGTAGTTTCTTCATGCTCTGATTCACAAATAGGGCAAAAATCACTCGGAGTTAAACTTTTAAATAGTCCTATGGATTGCAACCGGAGTAATTGCTCGTTCAATTCACCTTCGAAACCACCTAGTGAACCAGCATACTCATTAGCGGCTCGAAGTTTTGATCGAACAATTTTCTTTCTCTCAGTAAGTTTTTGGTAATTATTATCAAGTTCGAAGAACGGATCATCTTCAAACTCATCCTCGAAAGCCCCTGAAGGAGACCATCTGCTTATTCGTTTGAGAATAGTCAAAAGTTCAGAGTCGGTAGGTATTAAGTTGGAATCATGGAGACCGATGCCCGATGCTTCCGACAGTAGATTAAACCCTTTCTGAAGACCTTGGCCTCTAATGCTTTCAATTTCCTTAATGCGCTTTAAAAGTCGTGCTTTATCGCGTTTCAAATTTCTCAATTTTTCTAAATCAGCTAACCGATTATCTTTTGCTGCCCCCATAAAATATGGCAATGTATCTTTTATGGCTTGGGGGATATGAGGCTCTGCTTGCCGATGAAATAATATACGTTTTGCTGCTACTTCGTCCTGCCCTTGAAAAAGATAGTATCTTGAATGCTTAAAACCAACCTTGATTCTTGAGCGAGTCTGTTCTTCCGGAACTTCAGTTATTTGCTCAGGTATTCCAACTTTACTAGTTAAGAAATCTACGACACTATTAATGTTTGTGGAATTTACAAGCTCCGTAGGTGCAGGAACTTCAATTTTATTGGCTATTAGCATATGACAAGCTGTATTAGATTTCTGACCATCCATAGGAGCTGATCTTGCGATAAATACTTCCGTATCTGGAAACTGCAAGAGCACCGCATACCAAGCAACAGTTTGTCTAATGTGTCCTTCAGCAACCGTACATTCACTTGAACCAAGACAATATTCAACTATATCAATCAGTGAAGATTTTCCTGTTTTTGATGCGCCAGTAATAATATTAACTTTCGATGGTAAAAAATCGACATCTCGTCGTTCTCCATTCTTACCATACAGCGATATTTTTAATATTTGCATATTATGGCCTTATCCCTAGTTGAGCAAAAATTGTTTCCGTAGAGGGGGCATGAGAAAACCACTTTCCTAAAAACCTAGAAGAATGCAGTGCTTTGGACATGTCGCTACTTTTTTTGAACAAGGCAGGGTTTTTCACTAGCTTATTTTCTGTTAACGAAAATAAGCCGTCATCATTAATCGATAATATTTCTCGATCTAACAAGAAGCTAATAGAGGCACGTACAATTGGAGTGTACGACTCAGCCTGTTCGGAGAAATCAGATAATAGGCCTTCATTTGATGCTACCCAAGATGCGATCGGAGTTCTATAAGTGTTTGGCAAATTGGAAGAAATTATTTGATTCATCGCCATGGGAACAATGATAAATGTCAGAGCACAGTGTACACCTTCAGGTTTAAAAGCTATGAATTCGTTAATAGACGAATATAGAATAAAACCGATGTATGCGGGATTAAATAACCCAATCTCTTCTTCTGAATAAAGTGACTGATCCAACGTTATGCTGCCCCCTGTTCAGTTTCAGAGTCTAATAATTTTATATAATCAGGGTGCCATCCAATATCTTTTTTATCTGAAAGAGTGTGATAAGAGCCTCTAGCAACATAAGTTGATTTGAATTCTGGCCTTATCGGTATTGCACTATCACTTTGACATATAGTGTAAAGCTGTTGCCCCGAAGAAACTTTTCCCTTTTCTTGTGAAAAATCATGAGCCATTTCAACTAGAGAAGATTGATTTTCCCATTCATCTTTCAGTCGATTTAAATATTTTTTAAGCTCTCCCGGTTTAACCAAGTTTTCCCTTGACCAACGGGAGCGTTGCTCAAACGCACGATAGTAATTAATAATTGCATTTCTTATGACGCGATTGGTAGCTCCAATTAACAGCAATTGTGTAACGAACGTGCGTCCATCGTTTTCGATATCGATCTCCTCAGGATCTATATCATCAAAATCGGAAGGCAAGTTACTAGGTAAAAATTGAGATCTTAAGTCATCAATGAAGCCGACTAATTCGCCTATACTAATGGCATCATGGTCAGCCGAGGACATGACCTCAATTACTCTTTTAAACCAAAGCCCTTCTAATCTTGTAGTAAAAGCGCCTACATGGTGAGCAGAAGCACTGAATCGTATTTGTCTTTTTATTTTCCCTTCTATTTCGATGATATTAGGGGAGTTACTAATAATATAAATTGAATTTAACAGGCTTTCTTGCTGCCGACTCTCAAGAGATAAAAACGATTTATATGCAGTGGCATTTGTTTTATTATTAGTTTCTTGTGAAATTTTTCGCATCAGCTCCAATGCTGTGTGTATATTTCTAGAGTCCGAGTCAGTTCCTAAATAACAAGCGATACTCTCAGGTGCAGCACTTTCGGTGGTTAATAAGGTAAACGCAGCTTCTTCAAAAGCAGTGTTAGGGCTTTTAATAAAGTCTGACCACACTCTTATGGTCTTCCATAAGTCTGCACTTCTATCCGTCAAATTTCCGGGAGAGGCATGGTGTTTTGCTTGCAAAAGTTCGATGGGTTCGCCTTTCTCTTCGAACGCTATGTCATCAAGCTTTTCGATAGAAATAAAACAATCGTCTGGATCGTTAGTATCTGCAATCTTTTTTAAAGCTAAATAAAGCGCATACCTTACTTGATAGATATAACCAAGAGCAGATGGTGTAGCATCAAATATATTATTATTCGTCAATTTTAAGCGCCTCACTCAATTATCATCTACCGAATATTATCTTGCTAAACGTCCGCTATGGGGTGAATTCAGGTACCATTTCAAATGTCGGCTATGGGCACGTTCCAGCCATCACTAAAAACCTCACATCCAACGCCGATCAGATTCCGTCCCCCCAAGCCTCCGCTTCCTCTCGTCCGTAAACTCCCACCATTTCTTAGGCGGGCCGCCTTCCATATACCTCACCGCAGAGATAAAAACACCCAGGACACAAGGATCATGCTTCTGCATCACGCGACAAAGCGCTTCATAAAGCTGATACGGGTCTCGGTCAACCAGGTCAGCAGGGCGCTTCATACCAAGCAAGACTAAATCTTGCTCCATCGCCTTGCCAATATTGGGGATATCAGTTAACCGTTTAAGCGATTTCCGTGACATTGATGCTCCCTCAGCACGTTCGGCTCGGTAGTTGCCCTAATAAAACCCCATTGCATCCAAGTATACGTCATCGTATGCACTTATACATAGCAAGCTTCGCATCTATATTAAAACG
>QILJ01000228.1 GCA_003233295.1 Ignavibacteria bacterium
TTAACTCAATATTATGCTGCTATTAAGTTGTGGTTAATAAGGGGTTAAGAAAATGTTAAACTTTGATAATTTTTAAAGTGTTTTATTGAAGACTTTTTATTTTGTCGTTTGAATGGATAAACTAGATTATAAACATTCCCCGTTAGGAAGTAATACAGGAAATAACTGCAATGGAAAACCCTATAAAACTATAATGACAGATGAAGGAGAAATAGAGTTGCTACAATTTTTAGGTCGTACACTTTGTAGCGCACAGCGTGTAAAGTCTCATATAAAAAAACCAGTCTGATATTTCAGACTGGTTTTTTGAGTAATAACAGATACTATACTAGAATGCTCCGGAAATTGAGAACCTTAAAATACTACCCAATGCAGAATCAAAACTACTATAGGAAAAATCAACTTTCCCTAAGAATGAACTTGAATCGAGTATAAATCCTGCACCAACAGTAACTGGACTCATATCATCTTGATTACGATTAGATGCCCAACCTGCTCTAAGTACAACCATTTGAATTAAGGTATATTCAAGACCAACATTTATGTATTGTGTTCTATCACGTGCATCAACACCTTCCAGAGCTAAAAATACTTTATGATCTTTGTTCGGATCTGAAAATAGTTCCATAAGATCAGCGGCAATACCTATTTTAAATGTCTGAGGTATTGTAAATTCTTCATTCTCATAAAGCTGCTGAGAAGAATAATTACGGATAGACATTGTAAGCATAATGCTCCTAATATCAGTATCGTACATTGTTCCAAAGTCAAATGCAATATCACCTATATTATTAGTTTTACCATTGCTTTCTATTACACCACCAATATAAGTGTCATTCTGTCCAAGATTTTGACTTATCCATTTTACGTTACCGCCAATGTAAAATTGTTCAGTCATCTGAACACCATAACCAAGTCCTAATACCATTGCAGAAACGGTACCAACATCAACGGTAGTATATCCTTGAGTATTTTGAGCAATAGCGGTTCCATTAAATTTGCCATAGTTCATTATTTGGGCAGATAGAGCAAAAACGCCGATATTCTCAAAGTTCCATGAAAATGCCATATGAGCGACGCTCATATCGGCAAGCCATTGGGTATAATTGAAGTAAAAGGCACGATTTTCTACAGACCCCAATCCGGCAGGATTATAAAAAACACTACCAAGATCGTTTTTTGCAAAGTCTAGTATATCCGCCATTCCAGCTGCACGGGCGCTACCTCCGATACTTAGGAAGGTCATTCCTGCTTGTCCAAGGTTTTGTTTTCCCCCGGCAAACGCTGGATTGGTTGTTATAAATAATAGTATCAAAAATGATACAAAAAAGATTTTTTTCATGAGTATAACCTCCATTTTGAAGGAAAAATATTTTAAATTCATTATTCCTCACTATCTAATAATGATAAATTTATCAACATAACTGCCTAGAGCACTGTCAATTTTATAAATATATACATCACTGACAATGTATTGGTTATAATCAGTACGTAAATCCCATGATTCATTACCACTTCCATCAGTGTGCTCTATTTTATGTACATAATCACCAGCACTTGTATAAATAGTAATAGTGCATTTTGCCGGGAGACCTGTGAATAGAATTTTATCAGCTTCACCCGGGAAAGTAAAACCAGCGGCACTGTAAGGATTAGGAACAACCCTAATATCCTCTAAACTTCCTGCACTGGTAATTGGAGCAACAGCAGGTGAAACACCTTCTGGAGCCCAACCAGTCCAGCAGTACCATCTTCCACTTTCAAGTGATACACCCGGATCTTCCCAGTTCTGACTTCCATCATCATAAGCAACAAGATAGTAGAAGTATTGAAATCCGCCGCTTAAGTCTTCGTCAATATATTCATTTTCTATACCATCATATACCACATGGTAAACACTATCTCTGGCACCAGTAGCTCTGTATAAACGGTAACCCGCAAAATCTTCTACACCTGTGTCAAAATCTTTATCAAGTCTAGATTCATCCGACCAGGAGATTTTGATTTTAGGTCCTTCTGCAGTTACATCAAAATTAGCAGGAGGTCGCGGTGCATCAGGAACATCAAATCTGGCATATGTTTTACCATCTGCACCAACTTTAACACCATTTACATTCCAGTTAGCTTCCTTTAATGTTTTTAACACAGAATCACGACCGGTTTTAAATATTGTTTCAATTTCATCCATAATAGAACCATTGTAATTAGCGTCAAATGCTTTTTTACCATATTCTTGAGTCAATTCAACATTGATACCACCGGAAGCTACAACTTGTACTAAGTTAATGGATTGACCAAATTCCAAATCAAAAGGACCATAAGATCTATAACCACTAGGTAAGTTGATCAAAGGATCGATCTCATTGTGTGGTGTATTTAAAGGCCAGTGATTCCCTTCGGTAAATAAAGCTTCGTACTGATCCTGCATTGTTTTCGGAATTTTCCCAAGATCAAAGTCACGCTCTTGTTTAATAGTAGTACTTCTAGGCTGGCTTGGATCATCTACTTTATTTGTAGCTGATTGATCCACATGAAGAGCACCCATTATTATCCATGCTGGCGATAATAGTTCGGTGAATCCTTCATTAGCTGCAGCAGTATTACTAGGATCTCCCCAATCTTTTTCAGGGCTATCTTTGTTATCGCCGTCATAAAAAAGATAAAAACGTCGATCATTTCCTTTATCTGCAAATGGCTGAATATATTCACCCACTGCATCGTTTGCACCAAATGATTTGTCTCGTCCTAGGTGAGAATTCCAAGGATTTTCCACTTGTGCCCACCAAAATCCTTCAACCTTCTGGTTTTCCATGATCTGAGACCATTCTGGATTAGGCCAAACAAGCGGAGGATCTTCGGTAAGACCGTACATCTTACCATTATTAGTAAGTGTTATATCATTTAAAACATAATCTTGATGTTTTGGTGTACTATAACCGTACATCCATCGTTCATATTCTACTCCCATTGTATAACGCCAGACTGATTGTATTGCTCTCTCTGTAATCAGTGTCGGATCAATTTCAGTATTACCCTCATGCGCCTTGATGAAATCTTCACCGGAATCAAGAATAATACTTACACCGTTTACCGTCACTACAGGTTGTGCCCATCTCTGAACTACTTTCTGAGTAACAGGGAAAAGCGCTGTTTGATTAGTTTGAGGTGTCCAATAAGGCAGATAATCGTAATCGTACGTACGATACATACCGGATGTCCAGTAGCCATATAAGGTTCCATTAGGCCCAGTCCAATTTCTACATCCAGCGGTTGTGCCAAGTTTTCTAACATTAGCGCCCCAAAGTTCTTGAATTCCTCCGTTCGGAAACCTTACACGCCCACCTGGCCATGCATATTGGCCTCCCCAGCCTTCAGCGCCATCATATTCAGCAATAACCCATAAGCGACCTATCCGCATATAATGTCGCCCAGTATTTGCTCGGGCTATCTCATTAAACGCAACAATCAAGAGCATGAATACACTTATAAATATCAATAGTTTTTTCATAATTTATACTCTCTTTTAAATTTATTTTATAAAAACAGTTATTAAAATTCAAGCTTTATACCAAGTAAGAAAGATCTTGGATTTAAAGATAAAGCAAAGTCTTTTCCAGGTGCTATTGGGGCACGGTAATTTCCATCTTTGTCTTTCCAGTTTTCTGTAAACACGTTATTACCATTGTTATCTTCAACCTCGCCAACTTCTTTACCAAGTCCGCTTTCACCGTCAACAAATTGAGTGAAATATCTCTCTTGTTCTCTAGTTTCAAGAACACTTAGATTAAGATTCTTATAATTAAATACATTTCTTACATCCAAATATAATCGGATATTTAAGAAATCAGTTAATTTAAGTAGTTTGCTTAATCTAAAATTCGTAGTATAATTATCTACCCAATAATAAATTGATCTTACTTCACGAGTAGGTATATTAGTCGGATTATAAATCAGTTTTGCACCGCCGGTCCAAAATTGATTTATACTTAAGCTCCAATCACCCCATAGTTTTCCAAAATCTGTTGGAGTATGAATGTTTATATTAGCAATAAAGCCAGGTGTTGTTTGAGGTTGTTCTTTTGTTGCTGGATAAAGTAAATAGGCAACTAAAGGATCTTGGTTAAATTGCTGAATACCATAATTACCAGATTGTTCAAGCATATAGTTCATATTGATCCAACCAGTAACAAATCGTCCCATTCTTTTAGTAACTTGTACTTCAACTCCACGGATAGTCTGATATTGGTTATTCCTTTTAGAATCGTATCCTGCAGCGCCTTTGTTAACACCTTCATAATTCCTAAAATCACCAACAGCATGACTTCCAGATAAACCGTCAACGCGAATATTACCAATTTGTTGTGAATTATCTTTTGAGTAGAAATACGCACGTATTAACCATTCGTTTCCGATACTTTGTTCAAAACCAACTTCATATGCTGATGTTTTAGCAGGTTCTAGATTTGGATATCCAATTCCTCTTATATCACCTTGAGGATTACCAAAGGCCCAGCTTTCTGAATAAAGACCGTATCGGTTGAGTGTAGTTGGTTCACTATAATAAATACCAAAATTAAAAAAGAATTTTGTGAATTCATGAATCGGATGTGAGAATGAGATACGCGGAGCTAAATATGTATATGATTTACTAGCCTCTTTGGGTAGATCATCAGGTGTAGCATAACCTGCAGTTCCACCTCTAGCCCATAACATTGAGTACATGTTATCAGGGGCATAAATATATCCATTAGCTGCGAAATGCTCTACGCGCAGACCAATATTGGCGATTAAGCCGCCATATTCTATCTTATCCTGTACATAACCTGCAAATTGATAAGGAGTGCGGTCAAAATTAATAAAATCACCAGCAGCGGGGTCAAGAATTATACTACCGGCAACCCAGTTATCCTTTACAACATGATCAGAACCAAACATAAATCCGAACTTTAACATGTGCTGATTATTAAGCTGACTGGTCATGTCAAAATTTAATAAATGGCTCCTAACGGATGATACATCTGTAACTCTACCGCCACCAGAAAAAGCATAAGTACCGGTTACATCTTGTAAACTCTCGCTGCCATGCACCCAGCCAATTGGAGCTTCGTCAAACTCAACACCGCCAATTGTTTTTACACCAGTTCTATCTCTAGCTGCAGCTCTGTTCGTTTTTGAGTCTGTGGTGAAATAACTATACCTTACTTCATAATATGTAGAGGAACTTAAAGTATGAGTAAATTTGAATCCGATTTGTGATGTTTTAACATCAAGTGGATTATTGTAGGCTAAGTAATATTTAGAATTAGGACTTACAGCTGGACTATTTGAACCAACATCATAGCCATAATTTAGAATACCCTGGTTTCCCCAACTATTACCATTTGTACTAGTCTCAGTTTCCCCATAAAGTCCGCTGACCGTAAGGTTCATTGACTGAGCTAGTTGGAAGTGGAGTTTTCCTTCAAGTGATAATACTTGGTTATATCCTCTTATTGTAGGGAAAACAGGTAAAATACGGTTGTATTTAACCCCTACTAAAAATCCAGAGTTTTTCAAACCGATAGGACCACTAATTCCAAGGTCTAAGTAATGATCAGGTGCATCACCATAATCAATAGGTCTATGCTGATATTGCCACACTTCCTGAAGTTGCTGTGGTGTCCAATCACTTTTACCCATATAACCTTCGGAGTTACGTGTGTTTGTTAATGAATTCCAGCCCATAAAAATAGTGTTTCCTTCAATATCTTTGACTTCGTTGAAAGAATTTGCACCACCGTAGATCTTTTGATCGTATTGATCAGGACCATACGCACCCGGACCAAAATGTTTCTTTTGTGCAGGAGCCATCCTATAATCAGCAGACCCTGAGAATTTAGGTCCACCATTTTTTGTAATAACATTGAACATACCAGAGCGTAAATTTCCATATTCTGCATTAAACCCACCTTTCAGTATCTGTATTTCCTGTACTGTAGCTGAATTAGTAGGAGTATATGTTTTGTTATTCAGTTTATCTGTTCTTTCAAGACCATCAACTTGAAAACTTATCTGGTCGCTACCGCCGCCTCTAATTTGTACTTCCATTCTATTTTCAGCTACGGTAATACCTGGCTCTAAACTGACAGCATCCATAATATCGCTAACTGGTAAGGCTGAAGCTTCTTCACTTGTGAAAGTAGCCTGACTTGAACCGACATCTCTTTCAACTAATGGTCGTTTAGCAGTTATAACAACTTCTTCAGCCTTTATTGATTCATTAGAAAGACTAAAATTAAGCGAAGTTGTTTGATCAGCTGATACCCTAACACTTTGTTGTACAACAGTAGTGTATCCGATCATTGATGCCCGAACTGAGTAATTACCAGGTCGGATATTCAATATATAAAAGAATCCATCTTGATCTGTTGCAGCCCCCAATTGAGTGTCTAAAATCAGGATGTTCACACCCACTAGTGGATCGCCGGTATTAGCATCAATAATTTTACCAGATATTTTCCCTGTAGTACCAGCCATTAAGCTGATAGGGATGGCTACAAGAAATGTCACCATAAGGAATAGGAGGAGTTTCTTAAAAGACCTATTCGTAAAAAATATCATTGTTGCCTCCATATTTAATTAATTAAATAATGTCTAATATGAATAAGACATATGAATTTGTTTGTGTTTCTTGCAGCCTCCTTCGCAGCAAATTATGTAATGAAATTAGTTAATTTATTATTTGTTACCTGTTATCTCTAATAAGTAAATATTAGCGCTGAATCTCTTCTTCCATCCAATTAGGATTATGTATTTCTGTTTCTACTGTTGAGTGTACCAATGTATAAATATGATTTCCATTTTTATCAACAAATATAAAACGTTGTTTCCCAGTTCCTGTTGAAAAATAATCCCAAATAGCGTAAGGTTTTAAATCCATATTCATTGGTCTATTCTCAATTTCATCTGGTTTCCCATAAATAATAAATACTCGTCCCATATCACTATTTAGTCCATTCTTGAAATTTTTATTGGCGTAATTGATTCTTGTAAAACAGTCCTGCATAAACTCATTCTCCGGTGTTTCCGGATAAGGGTCTCTTGAATGCCAGAAATTGACTAAAAAATTTCTTTTCCCGTTATTATTCAGTCTATCGTACAATTCCAATTCATTCCTAGAAGCAAAATACTTGATTTGATCTCTATATTTTTGAATATCTTCCTCTGACATGGGAAGAGGTTCTTCGTCTGTTAAAGGATTGTGAATAGTAAATTTATTTTTTTCTATAACAGATTTTCCTGTTGTAACATCGGTCACAGAAACAGATACCCAATAATTCCCAGGCTCCAAATCTCTAACATCTAGAGTTTTTGACTGAATGCATGATGTTCCTGAAAAGGCAATCGTTTGTGTTGGTGAATATAAAAGTGAGTCACCAAACTGATTTGTAATTAAAAAGTTAGAGTTAAAAGTAGATTTATTATTAGCATTTGAAATTACCAGGTTGTATATCTCGTAGTAAATATAAAGTAATGATGTTGTATAGGCATATTTCCTTGATGGATTTGGAATAACAGTTTTATTTCCTTTAATGAAAGATTTATTACTTTTATCAGAAGAAAAAAATGATGCAAATTGAATCGTGCTTATATTTAAAGAGTTATTAAAGGCAGGTACTTTCAATAAGCCTGATATCTTGCTTTCCGAATTTGAATTATCATCAGTTACTTTCATCTCCAAATTATAAATTCCAGGAAGAAGATCAATAACCATCTGATCAATTATTCCATTCTTACCATCTTTTGATTCCTCAACTGAATTAACTCGTAATTTTTTATTCTTAGAATTATTTAGAACAACTTCATCGTCGGAATTAGTTACTAATAAGGAGATTGAGATAGAAGCTATATAATTATCAGATGTGTTTGCAAAAGTTAGTTCATCGGATGGAATGGAATAGTATATCTCAAGTTGTGTATAACCCTGTGATCCTCTATAATAATTTACATCAAGCCAAAACTTAGGAGATACTTCACTTCTTGTTGGGAAATACTCAGAAGTTGAATATCCATTTAAGATAGATGCAGAGAATAAAATAAATATAAACCAATAGAACAAATGTAAATTACTTTTTTTCAAACTTTAATTCTCCAGAATAACAGTATATTTAATATTGGTAACGGATGAATCTATTGAAGTCTAAAACCTTAGTAATAAAACGAAATAAAAGTACAAACGATTGTTTTATCATTATTAAGTAAAACTAAAATAGGAATTTAAGAGGTCGAAGACAAGAAAAAAAAATATTTTAAATTATGAAAGCTAGGTTTTATTCAATACTGAATAATTTAAATAGATTAACATTAAAGAGTTATTAAAAAGAGAGTTCAATTCGTCATGATGTTACTAAGGTGATAATAAGATAATCGGTTTCAGCCACACCAGGCTTGCCGGAACAAGTACTGCTGACAGAGAACATTTACTTTTTTACTCCAACAAAGGCAGCGCTTAATTAAAACAATTTCAATGAATATCTCTATCATATCTTTTCACATTTTGTTTTAAGTGCTATTGCTCTTTTATTTGGTTGTTTAAAATCTTCGTCTTATAAGTCTGCGGATTGCTGAGAGTATACTGACTGTAGCAACATCTAGATCAGAGCAAAATGAATAATAAATATTATTAAAATGGAGTTGCTGCAATTTTTAGGTTACGCATTTGTACCGCACAGCGTGTAAAGTATTCGTATGCTTTATATTTAAAAACATCCTTTATTGTTTATGTTCTGTACTATGCAATTGGTTAATATTTCCTTCAATAATAAATCTAAAATTTGACGTATTAAAAGTTTGTTATTATTTTTGTTTCTACTAAAAAGCTCCATACATTACCCTTATAGTTTTTTCATATTTTAGGATAGTTGTGTGAATCAATCAATGATGAGAATCGCCTCCGAAATAAATCTTATTGCTGATTCATCAAAATTCGGAAACAAAACGATGGGGTTTATAGGGAAAGTTGAAGATGTGGACAGAGTTATTACTGCCTAAATTGAGCGATTAAGACCGTTAAAAAACCTTTTAGGGCTGTTTAAAGAGCTAAAAAAGCACTATTTTTGTATTTCTGAAAGACAAAA
>QILJ01000004.1 GCA_003233295.1 Ignavibacteria bacterium
CAAAGCCCGTGGCAACACGCTGAGGATTGCCGAAATTTGATGGTGTGACCAATGCCTGAACTTCAAGCAGAACGGGACGACTTCCCTCAATGGTTGCAGTGATGATTGAACCGGTAGTTTCATTAGAATGTTCGCTGAGAAATATTTCGCTAGGATTTTTCACCTCGCTTAGTCCGGTATCGTGCATTTCAAATATGCCGATTTCATTCGTTCCGCCGAAACGATTTTTTAGCGAGCGGAGTATCCTGTAATTATGGTTTCTTTCTCCTTCGAATTGAAGAACCGTATCAACCATGTGTTCCAGAATTTTCGGTCCGGCAATGTAACCTTCCTTTGTAATGTGACCAATCAAAACAGCAACAAAATTATCCCGCTTTGCCAATTGCATTAAGTAACTTGCGCACTCTCTTATTTGAGTTATCGTGCCGGGAGCGTTATCCAATTCACTTCGCTGCATGGTTTGTATCGAATCGATCATTACCACATCGGGTTTGATTTTATTTATTGCCGCTTCAATAGTGCTTAAGTCAACTTCAGCAAGAATATAGAAATTATTCGATTCAAGTTTGAGCCGTTTTGCTCTAATATTTATCTGTGCTGCTGATTCCTCGCCGCTTACGTATAATACTGTTTTATCAATTAATGCAGCAGCCTGCATAACTAAAGTCGATTTCCCTATTCCGGGATCGCCTCCAACAAGAACAACCGAGCCTTGCATAAATCCGCCGCCGAGTACTCTGTCAAATTCAGAAATATTTGTTTGAATACGGATGCTGTCCCTCTCGGTAACTTCACCGAGTTTTACGATCTTCAAATCACCGGCGTCAATTTTTCTACCGCTTCTCTTTTCTTCAACTTCCTCAGAGAAGGTATTCCACTCTTCACAGCTCGGGCATTTACCTATCCATTTCAGAGATTCGTAACCGCAGTTGGTGCAGACATATTTTACTTTTATTTTAGACATTATACAAAAGTTCTACTAATGAATTCTTGAATTATTTTATCGCTGCTGTTTAAAATATCATCGTAAGTTCCAGAAAAGTAAATTTTTCCATCATGTATCATCGAAACTTTATCAGCTACATTTTTCACGCTGAACATGTCATGAGTAACGACTATTGAAGTAACATTCAATTGCTCGTTCAAGTGATTTATCAGGTTATCGATAGAATCCGACATGACTGGATCGAGTCCTGTTGTCGGCTCATCGTACAAGATATATTTCGGAGGCCGACTCTCTTCTTCATCCCGCCGGAAAGCTCCGCCGGTTTCTTCTTCTGTATTCCTGGCAGCCCGACAAGCTCGAGCTTGGTTGCCACGATTTTATCGATCTCACTTTGAGTAAGATTATAATCATTCTCCACAAGCGGCAGCCAAATGTTTTCTTCGATAGTCATGGAGTCGAACAGAGCAGAACCTTGAAAGAGGAAACCAAATTGTTTTCTTATCTCGTAAAGTTCATTCTCCGAAAGGTTGTTCAAGTTTTCTCCCTCAATGCAGACACACCCTTTATCGGGATAGAGTAAACCTACAATATGTTTCAGCAATACACTTTTGCCGCATCCGCTTGGACCAATAATAGCAAGAGTTTCGCCTTGTTTTATTGTTAAGGTCACTCCGCGCAGAACTTGATTATCGTCAAATCGTTTATATAGATCTTGAATTTCTATCATTATTTTCATCTGAATTTAACTTTAAAAATAGAGCTTTAATTTCGGATTTAAAAGTGAATTATTAAAAAGTACAATGGAACGCTGATTGAACGGACCCAACAGATTAATACAGATTTTCTATTTTTTATTGTTGTCATCATTATCATTGCTATCATGGTCGTTTTCTTCAATAATGATAATCTTCTTTTTGATAATAGTTTTATTTCCGTCGTCGTCAATAAAGACTTGCGAACCATCTTTCTCCATTTTTTCCAAGTATTTTTCAGCCTCTTCACCTTCATAGACTTCAACATTTTTCCGACCATTTTTGACAGTAGTAACGGTTATTTTTTTAACTCCATTTTCAACTTCAACATTTACATTCTGCTCAACTGAACCGCTATCATTTTTTGTTACCCAAACCAAATCGTCATCATCATCGGCTACAATAACACGGATGTCACCATTCTTTCCGCCATGCTCTTTGATGAACTTTTCTGCTTCTTCACCTTTATATTCTTCAACAGTTTCTTTACCTTCAACTTTTTCCTTTATTACAACAATCTTGTCGCCGTCCTTATCATCGATATTAACATTTACGAATATCTTTTTCCCTAGATCATCCTCATCACCATCGTGAATAAATACGAAACTATTACTTTTAGACGATTTTAACTTGGCAAAAGCTGATTCAGCATCTTCACCTGTCAATTCAACTTTCCCTTCAGTAGTTTCAACAGTAATTTTCGTTACATCACCTTTTAGATTTTTTAATTTCTCTTTTGTCTCTGACGATTGTGCAAAAGAGTATGTTACTCCGACCAAAAGAATTACTGCTGTTATTTTTAGATAGTTCATTTGTTCCTCCCATTTTTGAAAAATTATTGATATAAAAATATGATACTTAGATGAAACAAAGTGTTAAAGAAACCTTAATAAATGTTAAAAATTGTTAAAAACTAAATTTTATTGATTTGATATAATTAAATTGCACACATGAAAGAACGGAAGATTAAAATATTAATCATCTTAATGGCCATTGCTGTGTTAGGGTTGATAGTTGTTCAGGTCTATTGGAGTATTAGAACTATTGCCACAGAAGAGATAAGATTCAATGCAAAAATGAATGAAGCAATGCTGAGTGTTGTCACTAAGATTGACAAGGAAAAAACTGCCGACATAATAGTAAAAAAAGTAAAAGCCAGCAGAGATAAACTGGTATGAGTTGAAAAGGATGAGCAAGCTGAGGATTCAAACGATGTCGTTTTCTTTAGCTCGAGTTATTCGTATGATGATGACGATACGAACGCCGATAACATTGAAGTAACGGTTAAAATCTCTCCCGACAGTAATTCTAACACTAAAGTGGTAAAAAGAATTATTAAATATGATTCTGGCGGTTTGAAAAAAGTAACTGAGAGGAGAACGAAAACCGATACAATAATTATCAATAAACAAAAACTGGTAACAGAAGTAATTGAAGAGATGACTTCTTTTGATGATGATTTTGAAGAGCAATTAAGTGAAGCATATCTGGATTCGGTAATCACAATTGAACTAAGTAATGCAGGGATTGATTCAAAATATGATTTTGGTGTCATTGACAAAAATAAAAATTAGTTTATTATTATTAAAAACGGTGCTGACAAAGAGAGATTGGAAAAATCAGAATTCCGGGTTACAATGTCGCCGAATAATATTTTTACTCAACCGTTCAACTTGCTTATCTATATTCCGAATAAATTTGGATACCTTCTTAAGTCAGTTTGGATAATGCTAATACTATCTCTCCTTTTTGTAGGGATCATCGTTGCTGTCTATATAAAAACATTGAAGATGTTCTTGGATCAGAAGAAGATTACAGAAGTTAAAAATGATCTTATAAATAATATCACTCATGAATTCAAAACTCCGATCTCTTCAATAGCTTTAGCAACAGAAGCACTGCATGAACCGCAGCTTCGTGATCAGCAAGGCTCGCTTGAAAAGTATACCGGCATAATTGCAGAAGAAAATGAAAGATTGACCAAACTGGTTGAGAACCTTTTAAACACTGCAGCATTTGAACGCAGTGAAATTGAGTTGAAAAAAGAAATAGTGAATGTATTGGACATCATAAATCCCATCGTTGCTAAACTTAAATCCGCTTCTGACAATATAAACATATCAGTTAATGATATACTATTTACAAAGTTGTTTTCGGATTTTGTTTTATTGAAAAACTCACTTTAGTCTCTCTTACAAAGAGAGAGAATTTTTGTAAAATCTGTAAAATCCGAAAACCACTTTGCTTTGTGTATACTACTTCTGGAGAAGCAGTAATAAAAGCAGATATTTTTCATCTAAGTAATATCTTGAGTAATTTGATTGACAATTCAGTGAAATATTCCAAAGCAAAAATTGACATCTCAATTGAGATAAGAAAGGCTAATGACGGAATTGAGATATCCATTTCTGATAAAGGAATCGGGATCAGTAAAAATGATCAGCAGAAAATATTCGAGACATTTTACCGCGTTCCAACCGGCAATATTCACAATGTAAAAGGGAACGGTATCGGATTAAGCTATGTGAAAAAACTGGTGGAATCTCACAACGGTTGAGTAAGAGTTTCAAGTAAGTTAAACGAGGGATCAACTTTTACAATATATTTGCCCAATGAATAAAAAAGCTAAAATATTACTTGTTGAGGACGATCCGAATTTAGGGGGATTGATCAGGGAATTCCTTATTGTGAAAGGCTATGATGTAGATCTAGCTTCTGACGGAGAGGAGGGATTGAAGAAATATATCAACTGGAAATATGACATCTGCTTACTGGACATAATGCTTCCGAAGATGGACGGATTTACCCTGGCTCGTGAAATGCGCTCCGCTGATAAAATGATCCCGATAATTTTTCTCACGGCAAAGTCACAGCAAGAAGATAAAATTGAAGGGTTTAAAATCGGCGGTGATGATTACATCACAAAACCGTTTAGCATGGAGGAACTGCTGTATAGAATCGATGCGATTTTGAGAAGGGCAAGAACTAGTAAAGGTAAGGATGGACAACAGCCTAAGGCAATCGGAAAACTTGAATATGATTTTCACAAAAGAACTCTTTCTTTTGATGGAGAAAAAATCAAATTGACCTCTAAAGAAAATGAGTTATTGAATTTACTTGTACTGAAAAGGGGAGAAGTTGTTACAAGGTCTGAGGCATTGATAAAAATCTGGAAATCGGATAACTATTTTAATTCGAGAAGTATGGATGTTTACATCACAAAATTGCGAAATTATTTAAAGGCGGATAACTCAATTGAAATTGTAAATATTCATGGTGAAGGATTCAAACTAATTTTTTAGGAAGACAAAATGAATATTCGAATTGTTATAGAAAATTTTTGCTTTGCAGTTTATTTTCAATATCAATTTAGATTTCAGTTTCTTATTTCAGAATTTTTAATGGTTGTTTTTATTTTTATCATAAATATTGCAGATAATTTTATTACATCTGTAATTAATAAATCAGGGAGGTTAATAAAATGAAAATTAAAAATCTTCTATTCTATCAATTGGTTTTTTTATTTTCCTTACATCTACTACTATTTCTCAAACTCTTTCAATTACATTCCATGCTAACTTAAACACAAATACAGTGGTTGGGGAAACCATTTGTGTTTATCTTTTAGAACGGGAAGGAATGAGAGAGGAAGTAGTGGTTCCTTTAACTTATTTGTCAGATGATACATGGGAAACAACATTAGAGTTTAGCGACGGATGGCTTTCAATTGGCGCCACTTATCATTATAAATATTGCAGAAATTATGTCTATAACGGTGCTGATGAAATTGTAAATGGTAATTATATCGCGAAGTAACAATCCAAAACAACAATACGGTTATTGCTGATACAATAACAGAATGGAAATGGTGGCCTGTTGACGGACAAATCCCGGATATAGATACGAATCAATACCTTCATACTCCTCCTCTTAATTTACCTGATTTAACTTTTCACTGCGGCATAGAATTACCTGACTATTGGGTTCATAATTTCATTCATTCGGTACCGCAAACACTGGATAGAATTGCAAATATAGCTAAGGCAAAGTAAATTGAATATAATCCAGTACCTGAGATAACTCAATTTTATCCAACACCAATATTAGATAAAGAAGGCGTTAACGGTACTTCTGATGCTGACCTGATAAGTTGTTTGTAACCTTAAAAGTTTACGACATTCTTGGTAGAGAAGTTGCCACACTTGTAAATAAAGAACAAGCACCAGGTAATTATTCCGCAACTTTTGATACAAGCAAATTAACAAGTGGAGTTTATTTTTGTAAATTGCAAATTAACCCTTTGGGACGGGGCGGCGGTTTTACTGAAACTAAAAAATTAATTCTTTTAAAATAAAAATATTAAGAGCGGTTATATAACTGTATCGTCCTGAAAAAGGTTAACTGTTTTTATGATTATTAATGTTATTTCAAATCTAGTATTTCTTTTTTTTTATCATACAGCAGCTAACTGCTGTCTCTTTTGCAAGATTTAATAATTTTGATTTTTTTTAGAAATTCCCGAATAATAAAATTACTCCTTAACTCGTTGAAATATCAGTATCAAAAAAATTGATATTGACGGATAATTTAATTCGTAGGGGAAATCCTATTTCATGCTATTTAAATTCTGATTAACTTTCTTTATTAAATAATAAAAATAATTCTTAATTAAAATGAAATTCTCAAACGAAGACTTAACGTACATTAAACGGTGCTTCGAATTAGCTGATAAAGGAAGAGGATTTGTCAGCCCAAATCCGTTAGTTGGCTCAGTTATAGTTAAGGATGGAAAGGTTATTGGTGAAGGGTGGCACAAAAAATTTGGTGGAGCGCATGCAGAAGTAAATGCCTTTGCGTCTTTAAATGAAGAAACTAAGGGTGCAACGCTTTATTGCAATCTTGAGCCATGCTGCCATATTAATAAACAGACACCACCTTGTGTCCCCGTTATAATCAGTAGAGAAATTTCAAGAGTTGTTATTAGCAATTTAGACCCAAATCCAAGTGTAAATGGAAGCGGAGTAAAACAGTTAAGAGAAGCCGGTATTAGAGTTGATACAGGAATATTGGGAGATGAAGGAAAAGAAGTAAACAAGTTTTACTTTAAATATGTAATTAAAAAAAATCCTTACATAACAATCAAGATTGCTCAATCAATTGATGGCAAGATAAGCACCAATAGGGATATTCAAACATGGTTAACAGGAAAGGACTCTATAAAATATGTTCATGAATTGCGCGAAAAGTATGATGCAGTTTTAGTTGGTGCAAATACAATAAAAGTAGACGATCCCCAGTTAACAGTTAGAGAAGTTAAAGGGCAGGATCCGATAAGAATTATAATCGATGGGGATTTATCAATCTCTCCCCATTCAAAAATTATTAAAATGCCCGGTAATGAGAAAACATGGATATTTACTGCTGAAAATTCTAATCAAGAAAAAATTGAACAGTTGGAAAAAATTGGTATCAAAATATTTCAACTTCCTGCTGATAAAAAAAAGGTAGACTTAGGTGACATGTTGAAAGAGTTAGGAAAAGAAAATATTACTTCGTTGTTGGTCGAGGGTGGGCAGCAAATATTTTCACAATTCATATCTCATGGATTATTTGATGAGATCATCATTCTTCAATCCCCTAAAATTCTTGGACAAGGAATAAGCGCCTTTGAAACAAACGTACTCAAAAAGTTAAAAATAGAAGAAACAGAAAGACTTGGTGAAGATTTAAAAGTTGTGTTAATAGAAAATCAGTAATTTACTTTCATTAATTTGTTGATTATGAGAAAGGATTATTTTTAGTATATGTTTACAGGAATAATTGAAGAAATAGGAAAAATATCGGAAGTAAATCCGATTCCCGGTGGAAAAAAGATTAAAATTTCTGCCCTAAAAATTCTGAACGATATTTCAGTGAATGATTCGGTCTGTGTTAATGGTGTGTGCTTAACAGCTACCGAAGTTGATGAACAGGGGTTTAAGGTTGATGCTGTTGGAGTAACTTTAGAAAAAACCACTCTTTCTAAATTGCAAATTTCTTCACCGGTGAATCTGGAGCGCTCACTGAAATTAAGTGATAGACTTGGTGGACATTTCGTCTTGGGACACGTGAATGGAACAGGAGTAATTAAAGAAATAACTAAGTTAGGAGATAATTATTTTATCAGAATTAATCTTCCTAATAATATGATAAAGTATTTAATTGATGAGGGCTCAATAACAATTGATGGTATTAGTTTAACAATTGCCGAGTTGAAAGATTCAACGATTGGTATTTCTGTAATTCCCCATACCTGGAATAACACAACGCTACAGTATAAAAATGTGGAAGATAAAGTGAATATTGAAACTGATGTTTTAGCGAAGTATGTTGAAAAACTAACTAATATTAAAGAATCCGAAAAAAAAAATAAGCTGTCTGGAAATAGACTTAAGGAATTAGGTTACTAATGAATAACCGAGAATATAAATTCGACACGATTGAAGAAGCTATAGAAGATATTAAAGCCGGTAAGATGGTTGTTGTTGTGGATGATCCGGATCGTGAGAATGAAGGTGATATTGTTATGGCCGCAGAACTTGTAAGACCGGAAGATGTAAACTTTATTACAAAGGAAGCGCGGGGTATTCTTTGCATAACAATAACTAGAGAAAAAGCAGAAAAATTAGATCTGGATTTAATGGTAGAAAACAATACTGCTCTTCATCAAACCCCATTTTCAGTTTCAATAGATTATAAATACAATACAACTACCGGTATCTCTGCTCAAGATAGAGCAAAGACAATAACAATGGTTACTGATGATAATGTTAAACCAAAAGACTTTGCGCGTCCCGGTCATATTTTTCCTTTAATCGCAAAAAAGGGAGGCGTGTTAAAAAGAGCGGGTCACACAGAAGCTGTTGTTGATCTGGTAAAGTTAGCAGGATTAAAACCTGTTGGCGTCTTATGCGAGATAATGGACACTGACGGTACTATGGCTCGTACCCCTCAATTATTTGACTTTGCAGAAAAGTATAATTTGAAAATTATTACTATTGCCGATTTAATTGAATACAGAAGAAAAAAAGAAAAACTTGTCCGTTGCAAAGTTATCATTGATTTTCCTTCTAAGTTTGGAGATTTTAAGCTTCATTTGTATGAGAATATTCTTGATTCGAAGGATAATCCTATTGCTTTGGTAAAAGGTGATATCAGTGGCGATGACCCGGTTTTAGTCAGAGTTCATTCAGAATGTTTAACAGGTGATGTATTCGGCTCTATGAGATGTGATTGCGGAGATCAGCTTGCGACAGCAATGAAGATGGTGCAAGATGAAGGAAAAGGTGCGATACTGTATATGAGGCAGGAGGGTAGAGGCATAGGACTAGTAAATAAATTAATGGCTTATTCTTTACAGGAAAAGGGTAAAGACACTGTTGATGCAAATGAAGCATTAGGTTTTAAACCTGACTTAAGAGAATATGGAACGGGTGCACAAATACTTAAAGATCTTGGCTTAAAAAGGATAAGGTTGATGACGAATAACCCAATGAAAATAATCGGTTTAAAAGGATACGACCTGGAAATTGTTGAACGGGTACCAATCGAAATACCACCAAATGAGATAAATGAAAGATATTTAAAGACAAAGCGCGACCGCTTAGGTCATATATTTAATTTTAACGAAAAAATAAAAAAAAATTGAAAATAAAGGAGCAAGAATAGTGAATATTTTACAAGGAAATTTAACCGCTGAAAACAAGAAATTTGGAATAGTTATAAGCAGGTTTAATGAACTGATATCGACGCAACTACTCTCAGGTGCTCAGGATTGTTTAGTGCGCCACGAATGTAATAAAGATAACATCACCGTTGCCTGGGTACCAGGTTCTTTTGAAATACCTTTAGTAGCAAAAAAGATGGCTCAATCTTCTAATTATGATGCAATAATCTGTCTTGGTGCTATAATTCGAGGTAATACTCCTCATTTTGAATATGTAGCTTCGGAAGTATCAAAAGGTATTGCCAATATTGGTTTGGAAACCGGTATCCCTATTATATTCGGTATTATAACATCCGATACAATTGAACAGGCATTAGAACGAGCCGGAACAAAAGCAGGTAATAAAGGATGGGATGCTGCTCTATCGGCAATTGAAATGGTGAATTTGTTAACAGAGCTTTAACCCACATTAAAAACGGAGAAAATAAAGTTATATTGAGAAAACTTTACACTGTTCCATAGTTCATCTATTCATTTTTGTATCTAAAGAATTCGCTTTCCTGCAGATTTAATTGCTTATTTTAAGTGTTAGCTGACTTGTTGGAAAATCTGATAATAATCCCAAAATTGTCGTTAGAAACTAAAAAAATGTTGTAAACCGTTAGAATATAAGTAAATACTAAAAGAGTAAATATAAGATTTTACAATTCATTTTATAGTAAAATTTAGTGGGTTTTTCGTTAGCTAACTTATCTGATTTTAATAAGTTAACTAACGTATTTTCTAATGACGGTCATTAGAGATTTTACTTAATGAACTTTTGGGGATAATAGTATAAATGTTCTCAATCTTTTCTGCAAGACGTATTTCGAGAAGTTGGGTTTTAGTCTTTCTCAAAAATCATTTAATGTTTTGTATATTAAAATAATTGAATTTAATGGTTTTAGATGATCCTAAATTTTGGATTATATAATTTGAGCCACAAATATTCCTCTTTATTCATAAGGCAATTTACACATTTCCTAAATTGTTGTATGAATCTTTAAGGTGAAGTTAATTTATTAAAGGAATGAATATGAATATTCAAATACTTGGCAGAAAAAACTGCAACGACACTAAAAAAGCACAGAGATTTTTTAAGGAACGAAGAATTAATTTTCACTTCAGAGATTTAGCAGAAAAGAGTTTAAGCAACGGAGAACTGGAAAATATTTGCAGAACCATTAACCCGGAAGACTTAATTGATAAAGAGAGTAAACGATATAAAAAACGCGGGCTTGAATATATGGTCTATAATATTGAGGAAGAACTGCTCGTAGATTCGTTAATTGTAAAAACGCCTATAGTAAGGAATGGAAATAAAGCAACAATAGGAGTTGAACCTGATGTTTGGAGTGAGTGGATCAAAGATGCATGATCTGTCGCTTGATATTCTTTGCTCCCGATTTTGTGCTTTCAAATTGAACGTCTGTAATGTATTCCCGCAGAAACGGGGGAATACGTCTTCCCTTTATTGACGTCAGGTCTTTGGTTATTAACTCTGCAGTTTCAGTTTTATCGAACTCATAAACTTCTGTTAAATAAATGAACAAAAGTTCCGCTAATCTGTTTAGAGAAATTTGGTAAGTCGTCCCCAATTTTTCGTATAACCATTCTGAAAACTTGTAAAAGTTTTGGAAAACATCCATGTCTTTCCACAGAAGTTTTATTGACCTTTTGAAATTTCCGCTATTGTAAGTCAGATCCCAGAACCTGGCAAGTCGTTTCAGTTTTTGCATCTGGTCAAACGGAATTAGTTTGTTCTGCAGAATTTCGTATGGCGGCTCGTCCGAATAAACCATACCAAACTCAATATCATGTCTATCAATTGAAGTTCCTGAAAGTTTTTTCAATAAGCCAAGCTGTATTTCGGAATTGCTTAGTGATGTAAGTGTGTTAAGGTTATTCCCAAAGCTCTCAATAGTTTCACCGGGAAGCCCGATGATCAAATCTAGGTGAAGATGATTTTTAGTCTGTTCAGTTAGAAAAGTGATATTCTCTTTTATCTTTTCGAAATTTAGCTTACGTTGAATTCTATCTGCAACTTCCGGATTAAGTGTTTGTATCCCAATTTCCAATTGAAGTGAAGCCGATGAAAACAACTTTAGCTTTTCTTTCACGCTGTTGGGAAAATGATCCGGTATGACTTCAAAGTGAAGAAAATATTCCGGTTCCTTTGCTAGGAAATAGTCAAGCATCAGATTCGTGATTTTAATATCGAGATTGAATGTTCTATCCACGAACTTAAAATGCCTTGCCCCGCGCTCCCAAAGTTTGTCAAACTCTTTTAAAAGAATTTCAGTATTGAATTTTCTTACCAATTTGTCAATCGAAGATAGACAAAATTCACAAGTAAATGGACACCCTCGCGAAGCCTCAACATAAATTACACGGTTCTTAATATCCTCGTCTGTGTAATATTCATAAGGTAATTTTATTTCAACTAGATTCGGGATATCGGCTCTGATAATTCTCTCGCTTTGCTCTGTTCCATCCAAAATAGATTTGACCAATTTGTAAAACTCAAGATCGCTCTCACCTTGAATTATGTAATCAGCAGAATCGAAATCAATGCGGAGAGGCAAGTGGCTTACTTCCGGTCCTCCGAGTATCACAATCGTTTCGGGAGAAACTATTTTGAGAAGTTTTACTAACTTACTTGTTTCCGAGGCATTCCAAATATAAACTCCGATTCCTACAATCAAAGGTTTGTCGGATAAAATCTTTTCGGTTATTTCATTTATGCTATCTGATTTAACGAACTCGCAAATGCCGGTAACTTCCTGCAGCTCATTCATATTTGCATAAATGTATCTCAGTCCAAATGAACAATGGGTGTATCTTGCGTTCAATGTCGTGAGAATGATTTTATGCATAAGTTTTTATTTAGTTGTTAATTATTATATCATGCAGCTTTAGGTCTTCTAAAAGCTGTTCGTGAGACTTGAACTGAATTCCGCTCCAGCCTAGCTTTTTAGCGCCTTCCACGTATTCTAAAATATCATCAATAAAAATGTGGCTTGCAGAAGGCTCATTTGTAAAATCTTCAACTGCTCTATAGATTTTCTCTTCAGGTTTTATTGCTCCAACCTCATGCGACAGAATAAGTTTATCAAAATGTTTAAGAAAATCATACTTTTCCCAGCCATACTTTTGATGAATATAATTGGTATTGGAGAGAAGAACCAATTTATAGTTTTGCTTTAGTTTTGGCAGAATGAAAGTTGTCGCTTTATTTTCCGTGAAAATGTCCGAGTAAATTATTTTAAAATCTTCTTCAGAAATTTTATGTTCTGTCCAATCCATCATTATCTGCATGAACTCTTCGTCACTAATCAGCCATCTTTCGTATTTTCTGTGTACATCGTAATTATCATAATAACGTTTGCCAAAACGGCTTCCCAAACCGTCATCAATAG
>QILJ01000255.1 GCA_003233295.1 Ignavibacteria bacterium
GCAAAAAAACAAAATTTATTTAAATAAATCTTTGACATTAAAGTATTAATTCCATAAATTTTGTTGTAAGTAGAACTAAAACAAAACATTCTTGTTGTAATAACAACACACATGACGTCTTTCAGAAAGGAAAAAATTTAATGAACAAATTTCTACACCTATTTGTTTCACTTTTAATAACTCTTTTTTTGACGCCAATAATTCTTTTTTCTCAGAATAATAATACACAGCAGTTTCCTAGCGGACTTGTTGGTCATTGGTCATTTAATAATCCGAATAATTTAACTGAAGCAGAAGTTGGTAATGCGCTCGTATTAACTGGCAGTCATGCTGCAGTTGCTGGTCCAAGTGATACATCAAGTGCAGTAAGAATATATTTAGGAAGTTATTATACTGCTACACATGGCATTCTTCCTAATGGCGGAGGTAGTTTGGTAAATAGCTATACAATCGTAATGGATATTAAAGTTCCTATGATCGGTCAATGGTATGCGTTTTATCAGACAAATCCTACAAACACAAATGACGGCGATTGGTTTATTAGCCCAAGTGGTAATATGGGTGTCGGTGCAACTGGATACACAGCCAATGCGATAAAAGCCGGAGATTGGTATAGAGTTGCTATAAGCGTTTACAATGGCGTGCGACACGACTATTATATTGATGGTAAGAAAGCGCTTACGGGAACACCAGGTGCAGTCGACGGAAGATTTTCATTGGATTCAAAAGTATTATTTTTTGCAGATGAGAACAATGAAGATAATACTCTTGATGTTGCCGATATTAAAGTTTTCTCCAGAGATCTATCAGATGCAGAGATGAAAGACCTTGGAGGGTATGAACATGTAGTTGAAACAATTAAATCAGAATCCAGTCCATACTTACAATCACCAACTCCCACATCAGTTTATGTTTGTTGGGCATATAAGGGTGATAATCCTTCTGCGGAATACGGACTTACTCCCAGTTTAGGGAATCAAGTTACACCGGAGACAATTACTATTGATGGCGGTGATTTAGTGATCAATTGGTTTACTGCTAAACTTGAAAATTTGGAACCGAGTACTATCTATTATTATCAAGTTAAAACTGATAGCACAACATCAGAAATATATAAATTCAGAACTCAACCTGTTGATAATGATTCTACAGAACATATTCGTTTTGCGATTTATGGAGATAGTAGAACTGTTCCACAAATATTTAGAGAGATAAATGACACACTGAAGAATACGGCTCTATCACTTTACGGTGAGAACATCGAAGAAGATTTGAACCTTGTATTTGATGTTGGCGATATTGTAACGAGCGGGGGAGTGCTATCTCAATATATCCCGGAATATTTTAATCCGACTTCTTCCATATCAACATCAGTTCCTTTTATGGTAAGTATTGGTAATCATGAAGGTGAATCACCTCATTATTATAAGTTTATGAAATACGAAGATTTTGGCGGTACAGAAGGTGAGAAATATTATTCTTTCAGAATAGGCAGAGTATTATTCCTTGGATTGAATAGTAATGTTCAATTGAGGAATGATGCGCAGATTGAATGGCTAGATCAAGTGCTTGCCCAAGCACAAAATGATGATACAATTGAATGGATTTTTGGATTTCTTCATCATCCGGGACATAGTGAATTGTGGCCTGACGGAAATACCGCATACGTCCAAAATAGAATAATACCCACACTTGTAAAATATTCAAAAGTTGATATGTTGACTTATGGTCACTCTCATAATTACGAAAGAGGTACAGCACTTAACAGCGGACTAAGATTAATGCTTAGTGGCGGTGCCGCTAGTGCATTGGATCGATGGGAGATGTATAGTAATCAGCAAAATTATCCCGAAATTCAAAAAACATTTGATCATTACTGTTATTCTATTGTTGATATTGATGTAGCTAACAAATTCTATGAAGTGACATCTTATAGTTTAGGAAATCCTCAGAATCCGTTAAATAATAAAGTGATCGATCATTTTATACGTGATAAAAAGAATGAAACTCCGCCGGCTACACCTTCTTTAACGCAACCAGGACAAGGTTCTCAAGTGGAGCCACCATTTACTCTTATTGCATCAGATTTTGCGGGGACTTATGATATAATGAGTTCACAATTTCAAATTACTACCACTGCGGGGAATTACGATTCACCTGTTTTAGATATTAAAAGAGATTATGAAGATATTTATGGAACGCCCCAACCACCCGATTATATACCAATAGATCTTAATGCCGGAATTGATCTTACCGAATATGTAGTAAATGAAAATACATTTGGAGAAGTATGGGCAAGAGTAAGATACAGGGATAAAAATCTGCAGTGGTCATCTTGGTCTCCTGAAATAAGTTTTCAAGTAAAAGACCCTAATAGTGTAGAAAAAGATGAATCAGTAGTAGTAAATGAATATCAATTATATAGCAACTATCCTAATCCATTTAATCCGACAACAACAATTCAGTTTGATCTTAAAGAGACAAGTATTGTAACATTAAGAATATACAATAGTCTTGGTGAGTTAGTTGCAGAATTAGAAAATGGAAGGATGAGTGCAGGACGTTATACTCGAATATTTGCTGCTTCAAATTTAAGCAGCGGTATATATTTCTATAAATTAAAAGCTAACAATTTTGTGGATATCAAGAAAATGACCTTGTTGAAATAATTTTGACTATATGAACGTGTTTTTCATAATAATTAGATAAGTAACGGTTTTATTAATTCTAATACAAAACTAAAATATTCACTAACAAAAGGAGTAATAGTAATGAAAACAAAACTAATTTTTTTATTTGTTGTGGTAGCAATGAGCTTTTCTGTCGCTCAGACACCGGTTGCGCAATGGTTGTTTGACGATCCGGTAAATCTTACCAAAGCTGATATTGGAGAAGACTTAATTTTAGTTGGTACTGATTCAGCAGTTGCTGGACCTGTTGATGGTGATGGTGCAGTTTCAATAGGTGTTGGTAGTCATTATATAGCTAATCCTTACATGATTCCAAGTGGAGCAGATACAGCTAAAAGAGTAAATATCTATACAATTGTTTATGATTTTAAAATACCAGAACTAGATCAGTGGTATTGTTTTATGCAGACCGACGCTACTAACGAGAGCGACGGAGATTTATTTGTTTCACCTGATGGAGAAGTCGGTGTTGGTTCGTCGGGTTACACTCTAAATACAATAACACCAGGTGAATGGTATAGATTTGCATATGTTGTTGATCTATCAGATACAAGTATTCACGCAGTAAAGTATTATTTTGATGGTGTAAGACAATTTCCTCTTGATAGAGAGCCGCATCAGCAAATTGATAATAGGTTTTCAATAGGGGGACCGGAAGAGGCAATTCAATTATTACTCTTTGCTGATGAGAACGGAGAGGATAATGTAATGGAAGTTGCCAAAGTATCAATTTATGAACAAGCATTAACTGATGGTGAAGTGGCAGCGCTTGGAGGTTACAAGCATCAAGAAATTGAAGTATTTACTCCTGTAGGTCTTTGGGATTTTGATGACCCCAATAACATTACCGCTGCTACAATAGGGTCCCCGCTTGAATTGGTTGGGTCTGCTGATATTGTTCCCGGACCAGAAGATGGAAACGGAGCTGTTTCAATTGGAGTTGGAAATTACTTCAAAGCTCTTACTGCAATTGCACCTAACGGTGGCGGAACAAGAGTTAACGCGTATTCATTAAGCATTGATTTTAAGGTTAACGTATTAAATGATTGGGTCAGCTTGATGCAGACTAATCCTGCAAACGATGATGACGGTGACCTTTTCTTGAGTGGTGATAAGGATATAGGTATTGGTGATCTTGGCTGGTCAGACCCTGATATAATTACAGAAGGTGACTGGTACAGGATGGTCTTTGTTTCTACACCTTTCTCAGCCGATTCTACAGCTATTGATATTTATCTTGATGGTGTATTAGTCAACAAAGCCAAAAATCAGTTAATAGATAGTCGTTTTTCATTAGATAACACACTTCTATTCTTTGCAGATAACGATGGCGAAGATAATACTATTGAAGTTGCTCAAGTTGCAATTTATGATTCTTCATTAACTGGCAGAGCAGTTGCGGGGCTTGGTGGCTATCAGCATGGAACGGTTGAAGAATCTATAGTGGCATGGTGGAAATTCGATAATCCAGATTCTTTGACTGAAGCTACAGTTGGAAATCCGCTGCTGCTGGTTAACAAAGACGGTGCTGATCCTGTTGCTGAAGCAGTAGCCGGTCCTGAAGCTGGTGACGGAGCCGTTAAAATTGGTCCGCGTAATCATTTTGTTGCTGCTCCTGATATGGCGCCAAGTGGCGGCGGATTAAAAGTTAATAGATATACAATTGGTTTTGATTTTAGTATAGATGCATTAGGAAATTGGCGTGCATTTTTCCAAACTGATTCTTTAAACGAAAATGACGCAGAATTTTTCATCAAACCATCTGGTGAAATAGGTGTTGGTGATCTTGGATATTCTGATAGTGCATTTGTAGCTCCGGATGAATGGTACAGATTAATTATCACTGTTGACTTGTTGGATACAACATCCAGTGCAGTTAAATATTATATTGACGGTATAGAAGTATCTCATGAGGAAAGTGGTAAGCAAAAAGTTGATAACCGATTTTCTTTCGGGCCTAAAGGTTATGAAAATCAATTGATTCTATTAGGTGATAATGATGGAGATGATGGAATAATAAAAATTTCTCAAGCAATTATTTTTGATAGAGTTTTATCAGATGAAGAAGTTGAAGCATTAGGTGGTTATGGTCATGTTGTGGAAGTTGAAGAAGGAGTAATCACGCCTGAGGTATATTCTCTTAATCAGAATTATCCGAATCCATTTAATCCCTCAACAATTATTAGTTATTCAATTCAAAAACAGAGTGATGTAACGCTAAGAGTGTACAATTTACTCGGTGAATTGGTAACTACACTTGTTGATCAAAAACAAAGTGCTGGCAAGCATGAAATTCAATTTAACGCAAGTAATTTATCAACCGGCGTTTATTTTTACAGTCTTAAAGCAGGAAGTTTCTTCAAAACAAAGAAAATGCTATTGCTGAAATAAGGTAGTATATATTAAGTACTTATAGTCCTCCTAATCCCTAAGATTATTATACTGATAATCTTAGGGATTATTAAAATAGATGATGTTTTATTTAAAATTATTTGGTTTAATTATCATTATAAATAGAGGAATTACTTAGGGGTATACTTTTCCCTTAGAAACTTCAAATAAAAATATTGACATTGAATTATTTAATAACTATTTTTTTGTTGTAAATAATACAAGAAATATTGCTAGTCGTAGTAATAACAACATTATTGCTTGTATCATTTAGACAATCGATTGGATTTAACACTATTTAATTTAACTAATAAGAAACTTATGAGCATACAATCGATTGTGTAGTTTGCCTTTTTTTAATTTGTGATTTCATTTTTATATATGATATTTTTCAGTTATTAGTACCCGTTATAAAGTCTATAATCTAAATTAATTAATGAGGATGATTTGCGTATTAAAAATTTTTACAGATTTATAACAGTTAGTCTCATATTCTTTTTTCTCTTTTCAACAGCAGTACAAGCAGGAACAACAGGTAAAATTGTTGGACGTGTCTTCGATAAAGCTACCGGTGATCCGCTTCCCGGTGTCAACATTATGATAGAAGGAACAACCCAAGGAACTGCTTCCGATATTGACGGTTATTATACGATTCTTAATGTAAGACCAGGAACTTATAACATTATATTCAAATCAATTGGATTTGCTGATTATAAAGTTGAAGGTGTTATGGTCAATGTTGATAAAACTACCAAAATTGATGCTGAATTAAGTTCCTCATCTATAGAAATTTCAGAAGTTGTTGTAAAAGCAGAAAGACCTCCTATTGAAAAGGACAGAACCTATTCTTCGTCTATTGTAAATTCAGACGCAATAAGTGTTCTTCCTGTTACTGAAGTAAGCCAAGTTATTGCTTTGCAGCCTGGGGTTGTAAAAGCCGGGGGAGAACTTCATTTTAGAGGCGGTCGTTCAAGGGAAGTTGCATATATTATTGACGGCGTCCCTGTAACTAACTCTTTCAGCCAGAACGGTGGTTCTAATGTTACTGTTGAGAATTCTATGATTTCTCAATTGGAAGTTATCACAGGAACATTTAATGCTGAATATGGTTCGGCACAGTCCGGCGTTGTTAATATTATTACTAAAGGAATAGCTCCTACTTTTTCTGGAGATGTAAGTGTTTTTATTGGTGATTGGGCTAGTAAAAGGAATGATGTTTTTATTGGGATCGATAATATTAATCCTTTGTCAGAAAAAGATATTCAAGCTACAATCAGCGTTCCAATAATCAGTGATAAACTAGGTGTTTCTGTCGTAGGAAGATATAACAGTTCGGAAAGTATTTATTGGTATGAGCGAAGATATAATCCGCTTGACGGTTGGAGAATTGCTGCATATCAAAGGTGGTATCGCGAACAAAGATCTCAAGAAGCTTCTGCCTCTCAAGCAATTCAAATCCCCGATTCGCTGAAAACAGGAGATGGATCTATAGGACCGTTATCTACAACTGATAGATTTTCAGGTAATTTCAAATTAACTTTCTTACCGTTTTCAAGATTGAAAATAGCTTATCAAGCTTTCGGAGCTTGGGGACAAACCCAAGGTAGTTCCAGCAGATTCAGAAGATATCAGCCGGATGGGACCGGAACGAGTGAATCATTCAGTCAAAGTCATTTTTTAACTTTGAGGCACACACCTTCAGATAAATTCTTTTATAATATTGCTCTATCTTATCAATACAATAGAGGAGATTGGTATTACGATAAAACAAATAAAGTCGCTAAATATCCTGGTGACTCTGGCATTCAGCCTATCGGCTACAGCAGCGACGGATTTTCCCTCGGGAATACAGATGGTTTTTATACAAACAAAGACGGTAAAAACTATAGAAAATTATATATCATGAATGGTGATTTAAATTGGCAGGTGGATAATTATAACTTCATTAAAGCCGGTTTTGAATATAAGCATCATGAGGATAATACCTACTCTTGGGGTTATATTGCAACACCGGATTGGCAGAATAAAAAGTGGGTAAATTATGATCCCGATCCCGATCTGACTTTTAATGATTATTGGGAGCAAATGGTTGATTATTGGAAAACATGGGAAGAAACTTTCGATACTGTTAGATACCGAAAATACAATGAAGACGAATACACACTTTGGCGAGACTATACCATCAGTCCGAATGAATTTGCAGCATATATTCAAGATAAGCTTGAACTTGGTGAAATTATTGTAAACGGCGGTGTACGGTTGGATGTATTTATGCCGAACGAGATGGTCCCGAAAAATTACAGAGTTGAGTCTTCTCAACTTGCATCGGATGTGAATTTAAAAAAAGCATCAACAAAGATTAATTTTAGCCCGAGGCTAGGTATTTCATTTCCAATATCGGCTACGGGGGCATTCCATGCTGCTTACGGGCATTTTTACCAGATGCCGAGTTTTTCAAAAATGTTTAGTCAGCCACTGCATGTTCTTACTCCACTCCAACTTGATGGTATGACTCTAGGTAATGCAGACCTCGATCCGGAAAGAACAATTCAGTACGAACTTGGATTGCAGCAGCAGATTTTCCCGGGTATTACCGCTGATGTTTCGGTTTACTATAAAGATATGAGTAATCTTTTAGGTGTTGAATATTTGACGACCATTGATAATGTAAGATTTCTACATTATATAAATAGAGATTATGGAAACTCGAAAGGAATTACCATCGGAGTTAATATTTATGGTAATGACTTTGTAAATGGTAGTGTGAATTATACATATTCAACCGCTAACGGAAGTGCTTCTAATCCTGATTACATTGCAATTGTTCAAGCGTCTACACAAATCGGCGGTGAACCGATTGAGTTTTTAGATAGACAGATAATTCCTCTGAATTGGGATCAAACCCATACATTTAATGCTTTGGTAGATTTTAGGTTTACTCGCAGATGGAATTTGTCAGTAATTGGAACATATTGGACGGGTCAGCCGTACAGCCCGAGCTTTGTTGAAAGATATGATATTCTTGAAAGGGAATATGTGAATGCAGATACAAAACCAGCACAATGGAGTATAGATCTGAAAACAAGATATGCATTCCAGATTGGTTCGGCTAATTTCTCTGCATTCTTGCAGATCGACAATCTTTTTGATCACTTAAACGAAAATGCCGTATATAGTTCAACCGGTACAGCAAACCATAATGCTAGGCTTCCTTCTACTGAGGAAATTGAGGTTGAAAGATTAGAACAAGCAGGATTATTTACTCTAGCTGAAATTGATAATCGTCCTGAGTGGTATTCAAGTCCAAGAAAAATACGACTTGGCTTAACATTTAATTTCTAACTGATTTTTAAATTTGGAGAAGTAGAATTTATGTTTAAGAATTTTATTTACTATCTATTGTTTGGGGTTTTGATCTTTATCTCAGCCGATATAGTAGGACAAGAAACTGAAACTGACGCAGAAAAGAATATACCTGTTTATTTAAGACCGCAAGCAATTAGAGGTTCAAGAGGCTATACAGGAGCTTTTAATAAAACAGAAGATATTCAAGCTGAGGGCAACTCTAAGTATTTAAGATTTACCGTTCATGACGGGAATCTCATTACAGGCGGTGTTCTAAATAACGGCGCATTGTCATATGGAAGAGTTAGCGGAAGTCCAAGACTATCATGGCCTAAAGGTCCGAAATCTGTTGAAATGATATACGAAGCACTATTTTTTGTAGCTGCGGAGGTGGTTGACGAAACAGGCGATACAATTCATATAGTTTCTGATAATTACAGAAGAGGCAATCTTGAACAGTCTTTAGATCAAACTCACTGGTGGGGAACAATGCCGCTTGGAAAATATTTCAATAACGATCAGCCGGGAGCTTTGGATTCCGATATGGGTGGTCTAAGTGAAGATGTTGGTCTTGACGGTGTACCTAATACCGG